>JBMNSJ010000008.1:0-55858 GCA_050945135.1 Raoultibacter sp. | reverse complement strand
ATTCTGCAATGGAGGGCTTTTTCGGAACACTGAAAAATGAGTTCTTCTACTACCGTGATTGGTCAAGCACTACAGCAGAAGAGTTTATTGCAAGGCTTGACGAACAGTTACGCTATCATTGCGAAGATAGAATCAAAAAGTCGCTTGGATGGTTAAGTCCTACCCAATATCGACAAAGCCTAGGAATCGCTGCCTAGAGTGTCCAGAAAAACGTCCGGAGCCCCGAGATGAATAGTTTTATTGATAGTATTGCAAGCTTCCTTGAGGGAAATGCTCCTTTTGTAGAAAGCGCACTACCGACGATTATCGGTGTCGTAATGATTGCGGTTGTCGTACTTCTTTTAGCTTTCATTATTAAATCTATCGTGCGCAGAATTCGCAAAGAGAAAAATAGGGAAAAAGAAGTAGAAGATAACGAACAGGGTTTACCTAGTTAATTTCGATACATCACAAAATTAGAGCCTCATATCGAGGCTCTAATTGTTTCAACAAGAAATATGACACATACAAAGATTTAAGGAGCTAGAGGCGCGAAATCTTCCTCTTTCTCAATATCGTCACCAAGGCGAATAGATCCGCTCTCTTTAAGACGAGCAATATCTTCGTCACTGCAGCCAACCTTCTTGAGTTCTTCAGCGGTATCAGCACCCAAAGCTGAAGGCTCAGCAATGTTGTCAAGAGAGAAGGGCAAGGAAGAAACATGGTGTGGCGCACCAGTCTGAAGAACGGTGCCAACGCTTGGGAAATCTACATAGCGCAATGATTCTGGATTACTCTTTGTGATTTCGCGTACTGCCTCTTCTTTACTATTAACTTTTGCAACACACAGGTCTTTGTCTGAAAGCCACTTTTCCCACTCGGCGTAGGTTTTGCTTGCGACAATCTTTTCCATTTTCTCGAATGCCCAAGGAACTTCCCAACGGCGATTGAGATGTGCGTCGATTAAATCGGGTGCACCAATTTTCTCGCAGAATTCTTTCCAGAACTTCATCTCGACCATGCCGAAGGCAAGCCCAACGCCATCGCTCGTTTTGTAAACGTTATAGCAGGTTGCAGGATACTCTAAGTCTTCTCTTTTGCACACGCCGCCATTAAAGTCGAAGCGAGCATCAAGTAGAGAATTCCAATAAAGGAAGCAATCAAACATAGAGGTGTCGATATAAGCACCCTCGCCCGTCTGAGTGCGATTATAGAGCGCTGCCAAGATTGCTTGCCCTGAAATCATTCCGCTCGAAAGATCGCACAAATGCAAAGGAGAGGTGGTTCCGCCGTTAAGCGAAAGATAGCCACTCTGAGCTTGCATGTTGAGGTCGTGTTGAGCTTTGAGGCTGCGAGGGTCTGTTGCACCATAGCCTGAGATTGAGCAGTAAATGATGGAAGGATTGACCTCTTTGATTGTTTCGTAGTCAATGCCAAGTTTTTTCGTGACACCTGGTCGGAAGCTTTCCACGATGACGTCTGCCTTAGCAGCCATCTTCTTAAAAAGCGCGACAACTTCCTCATCTTTGAGGTTGAGAGATACTGATTTCTTGTTTCTACCCAATGCGGTGATGTAGTAGCTAATGCCACCAGCGCGAGTTGGGTAATCGTGACGCATGAAATCGCCAAGACCGGTATCCTCAACTTTAATGACGGTCGCACCAAAGTCAGAAAGAACCTGTGTTGCGTATCCGCCAGGCAGATAACGAGAAAAATCAAGTACAGTTAGTTTTTCGAAAGCTGGATTAGTCATTCATATCACCAGCTCTAACGAGGTGAGTTGGGGCCGTAGTTGGGCTGCAGGGCAACCTCAGGCACCGGATCGCCCGTATACTCTAAAACATCGCCATTCTCAATCATTGCGTTAATCTGATCTTCTGAATAACCATGCTCTTTCATGATTTTGCGTGTGTCGTATCCGATAGGACGTGAACGATAGAGAACAGGATCGCCCATGCTCTTCAAGCGGAATGGAGCAGTAGTAATCGTGTAGGTTTTATCTTCGCCATAGCCCTGATCTTCATAATGGACTTTACGCAGCTGATCGTTAGCGAAAGCTTCTTCGTCTTCGAGAACGTCGTTTACCGTGAAGCACTTCTGGAAAGGAATATCTTTCTCAAGGAAGATTGGCTCCCACTCAGAGAACGGACGCTTTTTGAAGGCTTCTTCCATCTGGGCAACAACTTCAACATACTTACCATTTGCGGCAAGAGCTTCAAGTGTGTTGTACTCAGGATCGTTAATGAGGTGATCAAGACCGATGGTCTCAAATACCAAGGGGCAATACTTGTTGTAGTGACCAAAGCAAATAAGGAACCACACATCATCAGAGCTGCAGTAGCTGTTGTTGGTGGGACATTTTGCCTCTTTACGATTCTTGGGATGATCGCAGCCTTGCTGTTGAGCGATAACTGCACAGGTCATACCCCAGGTAGCAACATGGTATAGACTCGTAACAACCTTGTCGCCTTCACCTGTTCTCAAAGCATTGGAATAGGCAGCCAAAACGCCAACAGACAAAGCGTTGGATGCGTTCCAGTCGCCAAAAGCAATAGGTGCGTTTGCAGGCTGGAAGCCCTCCCCTGCATTCGGGAACGACATGTTAATGCCACCGCGTGCAGAGTATGAAGTTGCATCAAAACCTTTTGCGTCCTTTAATGGACCGCGCTCGCCGTAGCCACGGAGCTGACCCCATACAAGCTTTGGATATTTCTCATGAAGAGTTTCGTAATCAAGCCCAAGGCGCTCAAGTGCGCTATCACGGAAGCTGGTAATCAAGATATCGGCATCCGAAATCATTTTCTGCATAAGAGCAGAACCTTCTTCGCTCTTAAGATTAATAGCAGTCCACTCTTTATTAAACGATCCGCAGTCATAGGCCACGTCGTCGAATTCGGTTTTAAACTGCATACCCCAAGCCATACCCTGCGTACGTTGCTCGTCGCCGGTAAAAGGCTCTACTTTAATTACTGTGGCACCAAGTTCACCGAAGATTCGAGAACAACCTGGTCCAGCAGCATAGGCGGTCAAGTCGATGACCTTAACTCCTTGCATTCCACTCATAGTTACTCCTTACAGTGCGTAGAGAAAAATTTTGATTATACGAAGCCTGACCTACCAATAGTAGAATCAGGCTTCATTAGAATTCTCAATTTGAAGCGTAATAGCTCTTACGGCTCGAGAATGATGCGCAGACCCTCACGGTTGTCGAGAAGATCCATTGCCTTTTGCCAATCAGAGAGAGGCATTACATGACTTGCGCAGTAGTCAATGTCGAGACCCTGGTCAAGCATGAGAAGAGCTTGGCGGAAGTGCTTTCTTTCGTAGGCACGATTACCAATGAGACTAATCTCGCGCATAGAAACAGTGGTTACTGGAATAGAGGAATTCTGTGCAGGAAGACCTGTAAGTCCAATTTTGCCGTTCTTATCAACCATCTGGATAGCCTGTTCAACAGCTGTAAAGTGACCAGCAGCATCGAAGCAAAGGTTGACTCCACGACCACCGGTGAGCTCTTTAACCTTTTCGATAGGATCAACTTCAGAACCATTAACTGTGATACAGCCAAGCTTTTCAGCTATTTCAAGGCGAGGAGCATCTGAACCCAAGCCAGTGACAATAACTTTGCTGACACCCTTAAACTTGAGAACAGAAGCCATCAAAAGACCGATAGCGCCAGGTCCGATAATGCAGGCGGTGTCGCCAAGTTGAGGATCAAGGCGCTCAACAGCGTTGATAGCAACGCCAAGAGGCTCAATCAAAGCACCTTGTACAAAAGAAACGGAATCGGGCATTTTGATTACATTGCTGCCACGAATTTTCATGTATTTTGCGAATGCACCAGGAAGGTCTGTTCCATAGAAGGGGCGATTGTCGCAAATGTTAGTTAGACCAACCTCGCAATATGCGCAGGTTCCGCAGAAAAGAACAGGGTTAGCAGTAACACGATCGCCAACTTTCAAATCTGCAGGAGCTTTTGCGCCAACCTCAGCGATAACTCCAGCAAACTCGTGACCGAAAATTGAAGGCCAGGTCAGCTTATAAGAATTTGCGATTGCTTCGTTCCACTTGTAGAGGGAGTGATCAGTTCCGCAGATTCCACAAGCTTTAATCTCGATTAGTACTTCATCTTCATTAAGCTCAGGCATTGGAAAATCTTCAACATATTCCATTGCACCAGGCTCGGGAGCGGTTTTAATGAGAGCGTTCATTACATTAGCCATATTAGGATTCTCCCTTCGAGAATACTTGTGTGCCCCTACAAATCCCCTTTACAGGGGCACACTACATAAATGATTACTGTACGGACCAACCACCATCAAGGATCAAGGTTTGACCGGTGGTGTAAGAAGCCTGTGGCAGGCAAAGCAAAAGAATTGCTGCAGCCATATCATCAAGCGTTCCAAGTTTCTTCAGTGGTGTGCGGCTGTATACGTATTCTTCCTGAGCAGGATTCTCTTTAAATACGTTGCGTACGATGTCGGTCATAACATAACCAGGTGCGATACCGTTGACGCAGATTTGGTACTGAGCGAAGTCGATTGCGAGAGAACGAACCATACCCATAACAGCAGCTTTAGTGATGCTGTAAGGAGCGATGTTCTCCATTGCAGAGATACCACGCTGTGAAGACACGAATACCATCTGACCACCGTCAGGATTGTCTTTCATGACGCGACCAGCAGCCTGTGCCAAGAAGAAGTTTGCATCGAGGTTGATTGAGAAAATGCGATCCCAATCCTCTTTTTTAACATCAAGCGAATTTGCACGAGGAATAGCGATACCAGCCGAAGAAACGACGATATCAAGTCCACCGAATTCTTTTACAGTGGTGTTAACAAGGTTCTCTAGTTGATCCATCTTTGTACCGTCGGTAAGAACAGCGATAGCGTTTCCGCCTTCAGCTTTGATCTCTTCAACAGACTCATGGAGAGGAGCCTCTGGGATGCCGGCGATAACAAGGTTGGCTCCAGCAGCTGCCAAGGTTTGCGCTGCAGCTTTACCGATACCACTTCCGCCGCCCATCACGATAGCGGTTTTACCTGCTAAATGTTCTTTGGGGTCTTTGCTGAACCAGTTACTACCCATAGTAATACCTTCCTCTTCTCTCTTGTTTTTGTTCCAGTCTCTCAAGGCGATTCCTTCAGCGACTGATTTTCATTAAAAATAGTAATGAAAACCCTAGTTATCATTATTTATTGCAGAGGATGGGATGTCTAATTGGTGTTCGAATGATGAAAAAGCTGAATCATTTGTTCAAAGAATACTATTGCCAAAAACTATTGAACGAAGTGCTTTCGATAGGTATTGCTATATTAAATACGAGAGAGGACTCGGGTTGTAAACTTACTCAGAGTCTATTCAGTGGTCTCTTCGCTTGCCTTTAATACTACGTCAGAATCATCTTGTGGAGCGCTCGACACTAAGCTTTTCCCTGTTCTAAAGTCAGAAATAGAAACAGAGAACTCTATCATGCGTTCGACAGCATAGCTATGGAAGGCGTTTTTTTTGTACACAAGATTGATGATATGAAATGGCCGAGCAACCCCTTCGATGGGGATGCATACTAAATCTTTGATAGCATCCTTTTGTAAAGTTTCGAGCATGATGGCTACTATGCTTTTTTCTGCCACGACTAACGAGCCACCACTGATTTCGTCGTTAAAGCCCTGCATCATATCAAGATTATGTCTCGCGATCAGGTCTTTCATGATGACGCTTGCAAAGGATTCTTTGCGGTACGAAACCAAAGTGTATTGCTTCAATTCGTCAAAGGTTACTGATGCTTTCTGAGCTAATGGTTGTGATTTATCTACGGCTGCGATGAGGTTTTGTCCTAGCATTGGCTCAAAGACAAGATCTTGCTTATCGGTAAGCTTTCCACAAAAAGCAAAATCAAAACGATCCTCTTCGATGCCTTTTATACAGCCATAGGTAGTTTCTTGGTGAACATCAAAATCAATTGAATCCCCAAACTCCTGACGGAAGCGATGAAGTAGCTCGGGAAGATATTCTGATTGGATTGAGATTACAGTGCCTATTCTTACCTGGCCACTCAGTCCAGAACTATAAGAATGCATGAGCTCAACCGCTTTATCAATCTCGCATAGCGCTGTACAGATGTGTTTATTAAACTCTGCACCGAATGAGGTCAGACGCACGTTTCTGCCTACCCTCTCAAAGAGTGGTACGCCTAGCTCCTTTTCGAGATTCCCAATAGAGTTACTCAAGGACGGCTGAGTGATGTAGAGTTCTTTAGAGGTTTTACCGTAATGCTGAGTTTCAGCTAACTTTCGGAAATAGTACAACTGAGAAAGGTTCACGCTCAACTCCGCTCTTCAAATGTGGGACCTACGAGGTCTATTAGCTTATGCGAGTGCATGAACTATTGTACCCCACTTAGCGTGTTTTCGCAGATTTCTAGTATTGAAAAATATAAGATGTGGGGCTCTTGCTACAAAAATTGTTAATAACAGTAAAGTCGCGTGTTTTTAACTTTGGTTACAAAAAGCTCTGCAGACAAGTATCCTGCATCAGATTGAAGTTTATGCCCGGATTTATCAACCATCAACGAATTCTTATTTCAGGAATTCCCAGGTGGCAGCTATTTTGCAATAGCGCTGAGCGTATATTGGTCTCACATGACGGGTTTGAGGGGGCATAAACGTAAATCTCATACAAATCAAGCTGATCTCAGCTAGATTTTACTGCTGGTGTTTTGACGCATATAGCCCTAGTATTGCGAATCAAGGTAATAAAATCTTGTAATCCATTCAACCTTACAGATAAGCCCCTGAGCGGGGCTTATCATCATAATAATCGCGGTCGCAAAAGACTCATATGTAAGTCCAGGTAGATTAACTATTACCGCAGTGTCTTCACGGTATTTTGATTTGATACGAAAACAGAGGATAAATATTTATCCGAAAAGACCTAAGACGTAACTGTAATACCCCAAAATTCCTCCAAGGGTCATCGCAATAACCATGGTGAGGATAAATTTTAATAGCCTATGACTTCGAGCTCTCTGGCTTTTTGGGTTATCCCGATCAATAGGCTCACCTTTAGAAAAGGCAACCATCTCTTGATAGGTGACTAAATCATGTTTCTTAAGAATCGAGCTTCCTTTTATGGTCATTCCGAGTCCGATGCCCCATATAAGTAAGCCGATAATAGCAGAAGGAGCAATGTCCCACTTCCAAACAGAAATACCTGACACAATCGCGACTACACCAAGAAGCGCTACCGCCAAGCCAACAAGACTCCATGCATATACTTTTCTTAAATCTTTCGAAATTACATCTTGCATCACTACCACATCTCCTTTGATCAATTCGTCAACAGTTGTCTCGAAAAGAACGCTGAGCATAAGCAGGCTTTGCACGTCAGGATAAGTTTTGTCGTTTTCCCAGCTGGATATAGTCTGCCTGGAAACGTAGATCCTTTCAGCAAGTTCATCTTGAGAGATTCCCAGCTTTATCCGTCTTTCTCTTATTTGGGATGCCAGCTCCATATCGTCCTTTCCTAAAGAAGAGATTGTCATAGCATCAAGCAATGTACCATCAAAGGTCTTTGACATCTGCGTAAATTGGCAGAGTAACTATGTAAAAAGATCTTTACATAACTTATGACCTGCAGTTTAGCAGCTATACCATTTAAGAAATTCAGGCAATTTTGCACCGCCAGCCTTAGAAAACGCCCAAGATTAATGGGTTAGATTATTCAGTGGGGGTTGAGCGACTCATGCCCTTGGCACTCGCCGCATTCCCTTCTTAGCTTTAAAATAAGAGATTATTAGTGCGATCTACAACTCGCTTCGCTCGATGCATTCCCTTCTTTGCTTTGGGTTGGCAGGATTTAAGGTGCGCAAAGGCCAAGCTGCTTCGCGGTTGCTTCGCAAGCCTTGACACGCCTTGTTGCGCGCTTATTCGCTTCGCTCATTTTAAGCGCATAATGAACCAGGGTAGTAAAATCTCGTAACCTGAAGCACTGAAGCCTAGCAATCAATGATTACTAGGCTTCAGTGGTCGGGTTGACAGGATTTGAACCTGCGACCCCTTGACCCCCAGTCAAGTGCGCTACCAAACTGCGCCACAACCCGACAAGGTGTATGCTGCCCTAAAGCAGCGTTGACAATACTACTGTTTATTCATCTTGGATTCAAGTGTTTCTATGGCATTATCAAGAATTAAATCAGCAATAATATCCTTGCTTGTATAGGGCGTTTCAGAAACATCCTTCGCACTGATGATATAAGCCTTGCTTTCGTTCTGGCCAAAGCAAATACCGTCTCCAACTTCATTAGCAACAATCAAATCAGCTTGTTTTGTTGAAAGCTTCTTTCGACCATTTTCAACAACTTCATCTGTTTCTGCCGCAAAACCAATAACTACCTGCTCAGCCTGCTTCAGTGCTGCTAGAGTGCGCAAAATATCTGGATTCTCGACAAGCTCGATGCTTGAAAGCGCATCGGCAGCACTCCCCTTCTTGAGCTTCTGATCAGCAACATCTTTCGGTCTCATATCGCAAACTGCAGCAGAAAATATTGCAATATCAGAATCAAAAAATACCTTATTTGCGGCTTCAAGCATTTCCCTTGCGCTTCGAACGGACACGCGCTTAACACCATCAGGGCAATCGAGTGAAACAGGACCAGAGATTAGCACGACCTCAGCACCACGGTTTCTTGCAGCCTTAGCCAATGCATAGCCCATTTTGCCCGAAGAGTGATTGGTAATACATCGTACCGGATCAATGGCTTCTTCTGTAGGACCTGCGGTAATCATAACGCGCTTACCGCATATCTCGCGAGAAGAGCCTAATGCGTCAATCGTTGCCGCAACTATATCATCCACCTCGGCAAGGCGACCTCTCCCCACATCACCACAGGCAAGATAGCCGTCACCAGCCTCTATAAAAGAGACCCCCCTACTACGCAATGTTTCCATGTTGCTTTGCGTAGCTGCCGCCTCAAACATGTGAACATTCATAGCTGGCGCAATAAGTAAGGGTGCCGTACAGGCTAGAGCAGTAGTGCATAAAATATCATCAGCAATCCCATGCGCTATCTTTGCCATGACGTTAGCCGTACAGGGAGCAATAAGAAAGATATCTGCCTCCTGCGCAAGAGAAATATGATGAATAGGATCGCTTGGATCATCAAAAAGACCCGTTGCAACAGGCTCTCGAGTAAGGGCACGAAAGGTAGTAGCTCCGACAAACTTTTCGGCATGCTCGGTCATAACAACCTTGACGCGTACGCCCGCTTTTTGCAAGCCACGAACTATTTCGGCACTTTTGTAGGCAGCGATGCAGCCGCTAACCCCAAGCAGAACAGTTTTTTGAGCCATGCTATCTCGATCATCGAGTTTCGCCATTATTCAACTCCTCTAAATAAGGATCTAAAACATCTTTCAATACTCTAACGTGGGCCTTGCTCTTGTCAAGACAAGGGACATAGATAAAGTCATGCTCGCTTACTTGTTTTCCTGCTGCTCTACATGCGTTAAGGTAATGAGTCCTATACTCGCGCTCCACGTCGAAAAGCGTTTCTAGACAATCAATAGCAAAGCCTGGGCATACCACAAAGACTCTGCCACCACTCGATTCAGCCCACCTGCTTAAAATATCTCGCGAATCAGGCTTGAGCCATTCTCTACCCTTATCAAAACGACATTGATAACCAATTGTCCAACGTTTTCGATCGATTCCAAGCTCACCTGCGATAGAGAGACTCGAAGAGCTCGTCTGGGGTTCGTAGGTATCCCCATTCTCAATATCAATAAGCGGAATAGAATGAAAAGAGAACAGTAGCCGATCGTCAGAATCAACATTAAAACCTGCATGTTTTATTGATGCGGCGATAGCACGAATATACGTTGAATTGTCGTAGTAGTTATCAATTAAATCGCAAGGCGTAGTGAGCTTGAGTTTTGAAGAAACACGCTCAACGGCATCATAGACCGATCCAGTAGTCGAATAAGCGCTTTGAGGGTAGAGGGGCAGCACCAAAATCTGCTCACACCCGATTTCTTTCAGATGCTTGATACCCTCCAATGTATCAGGAGAACTATAGTTCATTCCACAAGTCACAGCGATGCTTTTGGTAGGGTCAGACTCATACGCCTTTTGCAGTCCCCAAGCTAGTCTTTGTTGAGCAACCAGTAAAGGGTTTCCCTCATCAGTCCATATTTCTTCATAGCGACCAACATTTCGTTTCCCTCGTAAAGGAAGAATATGTAAATGCAAAAGAAGCCACCAGAACACTCGGTTTGTTGGCGCGATGCGTCTGTCCATAAGAAAACGTCCAAGAAAACGTTTAATCTCTCGCTTCGTAGGTGCTTGAGGGCTACCGGTATTTGCTAGGAGTATCCCGCACGTGGGGCGACGGTCCATGTACTCAGGTGCCTTTCTGTTTGCGCTTGCGCTTTCCCGGCGAAACCATCAGGGTTCGCATTTGAAAATCTAGTATACTCTAGCCCATTAATCGTTTACAGAGAGATATTTTATGGCGAATGAACCGGAAAACGCGGAGTCTTCAAAAGATGAGAGCAGTGATTCATCTAAGCCTTTTGCTTCCTTCAAAAAAGAAATTAAGGCGGCTGCGCTCAACAATCCAGGATACATTCAGCTAAATTTCTTTACTCTGTTTTGGCTATTTGTGGCCGGTTCTGTCTTCGGTCTGGTTGTCGAAACCATATATCATGCAATTGTTTTTGGCGGACTCGAGAGTCGAGCAGGACTTGTTTGGGGTCCATTCTCCCCTATTTATGGCGTAGGTGCGGTGGTGTTAACCTTTTTCCTTAATCGCTACTACTATTCTCACAATCTAGTCATTTTCCTGATTGCGATGGTTTTGGGTTCGGTAATCGAATACGGCGCTAGCTGGGTGATGGAAGTATTCTGGGGAACTATTGCGTGGGACTACACGGGAACATTTGGAAGTATCCAAGGGAGGACTAACTTCTTCTTTGGAATGATGTGGGGCATGCTGGGTCTTGTTTGGGTTCGACTCATGCTTCCTCTTGTAAAACGCGTTTTCACTCTTATTGATTCACGTAATAAAGTGCTACGCTTAATCACGATTGTGTTCACAATCTTTTTAAGTATCGATGTCATTTGTACATGCTTAGCTTTCGATAGACAGAAAGATCGATCTAACGGAATTCCTCCAAGTAATTATATTGAAGAGATTTGTGACCAGGCGTTTCCTGATAGCTTCATGGAGTCACACTTTGAGAACATGTCCCTTAGATAGCGCCTTTGAGAGTTTCAGCTATTTCTTTTCCCTCTTCAGTTTGCTCCGTTAATCGTTCGTTAATACCCTCTAATGCTTGGTGAAAATCTTTAGCCAGACCATCGACAAACTGCATCGATTCTCCTGTAATAGGATGCTCAAACTCAAGACGATATGAATGAAGAAATTGACGCTTGAGATCTAGCTGACTTAATGAAGCATGTGAGCCATAGAGGGAATCACCCACAACAGGATGCTTAATATAGTGCATATGGACACGTATTTGATGGGTGCGGCCAGTAAAAAGCTTACACTCGAGTAAGTTATATCCATCATCTTTTCGACCTGCTTCAAAGCGTTGAAGCACCTTAAATGTAGTGATTGAATCTCTTGCAGACTCCGAATCTATTACGCACATGCGTGTACGCTCTTGCGGAGAGCGCGCAATCGGAGCATCAATCATACCTGAGTTATGAGCAATATTGCCATGAACGAGAGTGAGGTAGCGACGATCGACCTCTCTATCCCGTATTGCCGCCATAAGCTTCTCTCCGGCCTCGTCACTTTTTGCGACTATCATAAGACCCGAAGTGTCCATATCGAGGCGATGAACAATGCCAAGTCGATCATCTTGGCCCTGAACATTACACAAGTTTGCTGCCCCGCAATGAAAGATGAGAGCATTTACTAAGGTATTCTCTGAGTGATCTGGCGACGGATGACAAACGAGACCAGCTTGTTTTGATATAACCATCAGGTGCTCATCTTCAAAGCGGATATCTAAAGGAATATCTTGACCTTCAAGCTTTGTTTTAACAGCCTCTTCAAGTGCCTCATATACGATATAGTCGCCCAACTCAACCAGATGCTTTTTAGAGGCTGCACTACCATTGACGAAAACTTTTCCATCTTCAATAAAACGTACGGCGGCGCTTCGGCTTGGATAGAGGTCACGCTTTGCGGCAAGAGCATCTAAGCGCAGACCAACATCTTCGCTTAACACGGAATAACTCAAAGTTTTTGCCACTACTGCTCAGCCCCCTCTCCCACACTGTCTGTATCTTGCTTTCTTGCCTTATCCTCTATGCGCCAAGAGAGAACAATTCCAATCAAAAGAATTACAAACCCGCAGGTTACGCCGATGTCAGCAATATTAAAAACCGGAAAATCAATGAAGCTGAATTCAATAAAATCAACAACATAACCCAGACTAAATCGATCGATAGCATTGCCTATGCCACCAGCAATAATAAGAGATAGTCCGATAACTTCTACACTATTTGCGCGAGCAGATATGACCAGGAAATAGCAAAGTAGAAGTGCTGAGACCACCAATGAAGTAATGGCAAGTGCCTCGGTAGAATCGCCAAATATACCCCAGGCAGCTCCTGTGTTATGCACAAGCGTGAACTGAAATAAGCCTAAGACAGACTCGCTCGTCACGCTGTTTTCAGCAAACGCTTGTGTAAAATAGTGCTTGCTTGCAATATCGAAGCCCAACCACATGAGGGCAATCACAGCAAAAATCATGCAATTGCGACCACGACGAGAGCCTGTTCTGGTTGTAGTTTCCATCGTTTTTTTAGAGGTAGACGACACGAGCTGATTCTATGCCTCTGTTCCAGCTACAACGTTCAATGCTTCTGCGCATCTTGCACATACATCACTGTGTGCTTCAACAGTACCAAGCTCACGATAGTTCCAGCAACGAGGGCATTTCTCTAGATTGGAGCGAGTGATACCAACCGCAATCTCTGCGCCCTCCACAAACTCAACTTTCGCAACGATAAAGAGTTCTTCAAAGATTTCTGAACTATACGCCCGCAAGACATCAAGAACATTGCTAGGTGCGCTAAGCTCGACAACTGCCTCTTGACTCTTATTGATAAGCTTTTCTCCGCGTGCAGCCTCAAGTGCTTTCATAACCGTTTCGCGAACCTCAAGTATTGTCTCAAAATCAGAAGAAAGCTTGCTTCCTGCATCGACTGGGATACTTGGAACGAAGTCTGTTTCTTCGGGCCATCCAGCCAATCTAACATTACTTGGGTGTCCTTCTTCGCTTTGCAAGCCCTTTGGATAAGATTCCCAAACTTCATCTGTTGTGAAGGTAAGAATTGGTGCCATAACGCGAACGAGAGTCTCAAGAATGTTGAGCAGCACCGTTTGGGCGCTACGACGTAACGGAGAGTTTGGCGCTTCCGAGTAGAGGCGATCTTTGCATACATCCATATAAATCGCAGAAAGATCGTTAATGATGTATTCATATACATTTCGATATACCACATGGAACTTATAGGCATCATATGCTGTTTCAACCTCATTAAGAAGCTGCTTGATGCGAACCATAGCCCACTGATCGATGGGCTCCAGAGCATCCCAATCCGAAACAATGTGCTTCCGATAATCAAAATCAGAGAGATTTCCCAATAAGAAACGGTAAGTATTTCGAATGCGACGATATGCCTCACTGGTTCTTTGCAGAATTTCGTCCCCGATATTCACGTCCTGGGAATAATCAACGCTTGAGACCCATAAGCGCAAAACATCTGCACCGCTTTGCTTCATAACGTCGGCAGGATCTACTCCGTTTCCAGCTGATTTAGACATTTTTTTGCCCTCAGCATCCATGGTAAAACCGCAGTGCATTACTGACTTGTAAGGTGCAACACCATATGCACCAACACTCGTCAGAATAGAAGACTGAAACCAGCCTCGGTGCTGGTCAGATCCTTCAAGATACATATCGGCAGGAAATTGCATACCCTCGCTTTCGCGATAACGTAAAACGCTGGTATGGCTTACGCCGCTCTCCCACCAAACATCCAGGATGTCTTTTTCTGGCGATAAATCACTTGAACCGCAGTGTGCGCACACCGTGCCTTCAGGAAGGTACTCATTAGGCTTTTTCGTAAACCACGCGTCTGCACCCTCCGTTCTAAAAAGTTCGATAACTGCATCGAAGGTTTCAGCGGTAGCAACTACTTCACCGCAGGTTTCACACTTAAACACCGGAATGGGAACACCCCAAGAACGTTGGCGTGATATACACCAATCGGGACGATCCTGCACCATAGAACCGATGCGATTTGATGCCCATTCTGGTATCCAACGCACTTCTTCGTTGATGCTTTTGAGCGTTTTTTCGCGAAGATTCGTTTTGTCCATTGAGACAAACCATTGATCAGTTGCGCGAAAAATTACCGGTTCGTGACAACGCCAGCAGTGTGGATAACTGTGTGATATTTTTTGCGAAGCAAGTAGCGCACCCCGCTCATCGAGCCACGCAATAATTTTAGGATTGGCATCCCATACATTCATTCCCTGAAAAGGCCCGCCGCCTAAATCAAATTCTCCGCTATCGTTAACAGGCATAACAATTGGCAGGTCATACTTTAGACCAACCAAATAGTCTTCTTCACCATGGCCAGGAGCCGTATGCACAGCACCGGTACCTGTAGAAAGCTCTACGTGATCGCCCACAATGACAAGACCCTGCTTTTCACCAGGGAAGATGGGAAGATCGTAGTGTAAGCCTTCGAGCTCTTGACCCTTTACGCGTACAGGCTCGCCTGATGCATCGTTGATAGTTTGAACTGCATCCCAACCAGCAGCCTCCGATACCGATTCGAGCAGCTCTTCAGCAATAATAAGCAGCTCATCGTGTACGTTCACGGCAATGTAATAAGCTTCAGGAGCTAGGGAAACAGCTACGTTTGCGGGAAGAGTCCAGGGTGTAGTCGTCCAAATAACAAGCTTAACTGGTAAATTCGCACTTGCAAAAGCACTTGGCGTGTCTATGAGATTAAACTTCACATAGATTGAATCACTGACTTCATCAGAGTATTCGATTTCTGCCTCTGCTAAAGCTGTGTGACACCTCATACACCAGTGAATTGGCTTACGACCACGATAAATAGAGCCGTCCAGATACAACTTCTTAAATATCTCAACGTTACCAGCTTCGTATTCGGGAACGTAGGTTAAGTAAGGATGATCCCAGTCGGCACTTACGCCAAGTCGTTTAAAGCCATCTTTTTGTATCTCGACGTATTTTTCCGCCCACTCGCGACACAAACGCCTCAAAGTTGGCTGGTCTATTTTAGCCATCTTTTCGGGTCCTAGTTTCTTTTCAACCATATGCTCAATAGGCTGCCCGTGGCAATCCCAACCAGGGATGTAGGGAGTATATCGACCTCTTTGAGCATGGCTCTTGATAACAAAGTCTTTAAGAATTTTATTGAATGAATGCCCGATATGGATTGGTCCGTTTGCATAAGGTGGGCCATCATGGAGAATAAAGGGCTCCCCGTTTTTATTCTTGCGTAATACCTCCCAGTAAATATCTTCTTTCTCCCATTTTTCGAGTCTCTTTGGTTCGTTTTCAGGAAGATTCGCTCTCATAGCGAAGTCGGTCTGCGGAAGATTCATAGTATCTTTATAGCTAGTAGCCACGTGAAGTCATACCTTTCATAAAAAAACGGGAGTCAATTGGTTCATTCAAACTGATTCATTATACCTGCTAATGCAATTCTTCTTGCGTGGCGAGAAAGGTTTTCAGAATTGCGACATATACGAATGGACTTATTTCACAGCCCGTTCTAAAATGCTAAAAGTCCCTTTGAAAGTATCATCTACGACAACAAGCCTAGGAGGCAACATGAATTTCGAAATCGTGACGGACTCTAGTAGCAACCTTACCGAAGACTACATAGAGAGTAACGGTCTCCATATTCTGCCTTTAACTTTTATGATTGACGGAAAAGAGTATCACAGCTATCTCAAAGGCCAACACACTGACCTTCAGCAGTTTTACACTATGATGCGAGATGGCAAAGTTATCACCACTTCACTTCCCCATCTTGATGAGACGAAAAAGCTCTTTAGAGAGCTTCTTGATGATGGAAAAGATATTCTCTACCTGGGCTTTTCGAGTGGGCTTTCTGGAACATATGAAGCTATATCCATTATGCTTAACAACCTCAAAGAAGAGTATCCAGACAGAAAAATTATTTCAATTGACACCTTTGCCGCTTCCGGTGGTCAAGGCTTACTTGTCTTTCATGCTGTAAAGAAAGCACAAGAGGGAGCATCTATTGAGGAGGTAGAAAGCTGGGTACGAGATAATCGCCTCAAACTTGCCCACTGGTTTACCGTAGATGACTTAATGTTTCTGTTTCGCGGTGGGCGCGTTTCTCGCACAAGCGCTTGGGCGGGTACGATGCTCAACATTAAGCCGGTATTGCACGTTGACAATGAAGGACACTTAATCCCCCAAGAAAAAGTTCGTGGACGCAAAAAGAGCCTTAATGCCCTTGTTGAACATATGCACAAAACAGCAATCGATCCCTCAACTCAAACCATTTTTATTAACCATGGCGATTGCATAGAGGATGCAGAATACGTTGCCGATAAGATTCGCGAAGAGTTTGGTGTAACGGATTTTGTGATCAACTATGTCGATCCAGTCATTGGCGCACATTCTGGTCCTGGAACTCTAGCTCTTTTCTTCCTCGCTGAGTCGAGAGACTAAAGAAGACTCAAACCGCAAACACTACCTGCGCTTAATCACAATTCTACGTATTGCTTGCAGAAGCTTCTCGTTGTCTTCACGCGCACGCACGGCTACGCAGAAATACTTATTTGATAGAATGCCTGGCATTCCTTCGAGCTTCTTTACCAAGAATCCAGCTAGCTGTAAACGAAGCACGAGCTCGTCGGTATTTGATATCGCTAAATCCATGAGATCGTTTAGTTCAAAAGAACACATGACGAAGTTTGACTCTGCAGGAAATATCTGAATTCCTGGAATAAGATTGAGCATGCATTGCATCCAAGGAATTTCTGATTCTAAGACATCTCGAGTTTCTTCAAGATAATCATCCTCATCAAGCATGGTTTTTGCCAAGACTTCTGAAAACATAGAAATGCTTGAGCTGTCGAAAAAGTGCTGTATCTGAGCAATAGTATCGGGGTGCGCTATGCAGTAGCTAATAGGAATACCCGGCATGGCAAAGGTGTTAGCGAAAGAGCGCACAATAATTAAATTCTGATGATATTGCGTCAAATCAATCATACTTGCGCCACCCAAGGTGAGCTCGATGAGCGATTCATCGACGATAACCCACTTACACGTTTCTAGATAATCGAGAAGAGTGCTTCGTGAAAGCAAACGCGAGGTAGGATAGCTAGGATTTGCAAGTATGGCAGCATCAAATACAATGCCTCCACGTTGTGCTGCATGAGCGGTTGGTACAACAAACGAATGATGGCTAGCAAGTTCAGTAAGCTCGTGACCGGCATTAGCGACAGCTAAAGAGTATTCAATAGGAGAAGGAACCGAAATTCCAACAGTGCATGGTTGATAGGTTTGTGCAGCAGCTTGAATCATGCTGCTTACTGAAGAACCACATAAAAAAGAATTTGCTGGAAGTCCGAAGTACTTTCCGAGAGAGGCACGTAAAGTTTGTGCATCGCGATCAGGAGTGTATTCAAGTTCTCCATCTACAATAGATGAATGTATCGATTGAATAAACGATTTAGGGGTGCCTAAGGGATTAATTGTTGAAGAGAAATCAATCCAATTCATTTCGGTGCGAAGTTCATAAGGTAAATACAGGGGTTGATCAGGCAATGTCATTGTTGAGCTACGTACATTAGAGCTTGAGTTAATACTAAATATTCCAGACATTCCCCTACCTTTCTATTCTTACCCCTAAGAATCTCAAGGGCATTATCCTAACACAGATATCGCGCCAATTGCCTACATGTTAGACTGATTTCGATTATGAATGATGCACTACATAACAATAAAGGGAGAAACCCTCGTTACGATGGTGATAATTTTGCTGATGCTGAATTGTTATCAAGGTGGTGTGGCCCGGCTATCCTTTTGGTGGACCTCGATGCCTTTTTTGCAGCAGTTGAGCAGCTGGATCATCCTGCTTGGCGCGGAAAACCGGTAATCGTCGGAGGAGATGCCGATAAACGAGGTGTTGTTTCTACTGCTTCTTATGAGGCGCGTGTTTTTGGGGTTCGGTCGGCAATGGCGGCTTCAACAGCAAACAGCCTTTGCCCGAATGCTATCTGGACTCATGGAAACCATGCTCGATACAAAGAGATGTCGGCCAAGGTTATGGACATCCTAAATTGTGTGAGTCCATTCGTTCAGCAGGTGAGCATTGATGAGGCCTTTGTTGATGTCAGCCCGACAGCGCATAACACCGAACATCCTGTAAACATAGCTCGGTGGATCCAAAAAGAAATAGAAAAGTTGGGAATTAGCGCTTCAATTGGTATCGGAAGCTCAAAAACGATTGCCAAAATAGCTTCTGACATGGATAAGCCTCGAGGTATTACCGTAGTGTATCCCGGACGCGAAACCGAATTTCTTTCTCCCCTGCCTGTGCGCGCGCTTTCGGGCATTGGTGCATCGGGAGAAGCCAGGCTACATCAACATGGAATAGAAACGCTGGGCGATATAGTATCTGCAGGTCAAGATTATATGGTAAGCCTCTTTGGTAAAAACGGTAACACTATGTTTCTAAGAGCTTCGGGAATGGATGACTCCCCTATCGACACCCAGGATGCAGTAAAATCCGTTTCGCATGAAATCAGTTTTGCGAGCGACCTCACACAGCTGGAAGAGGTTTCAGCAGCAATACATGCTATTGCTTCAAAAGTGGGTCGCCGATTGCGTGCGAAAGGCCTAAAGGGTCATACGATTTCTGTAAAGATTCGATACGACGATCGCAGCTTACGAAACGCCCAAAGAAGGCTAGATAGCGCAACTGATGATGATCTCTACTTTGCTCCTATTGCACTTGAGCTGCTTAATCAATTATGGACTCCAGGAATACCTGTGAGGCTTCTTGGGATAGCTATAACAGGATTTGACGAAAAAGAATTCAGTCAAGAACAGCTCTTCGACTTTGATGAGATTTCTAATATTGAATGCAATTCTGAGACTCTATCCAGCCCCGATAAAAGAGTTGGTCTTCTGGATGCCACCGATAAGCTCAAAGATCGCTTCGGCGAGAATGCAGTACAGTTCGGCTACGAGCTGAAGACGAGCAAGAGAATAACCGGCTCAGGGTCTAAAAATCCGAGTGACTACCGAGATACCTAGTTAAATTTAAATATCTTCTGAGCAAGACGATATCCGGATAGGCCAATGCGGCGACCAAACTCTGTAGGAATATTAACGCTCGCGTTTAAAACCGAACGACGAATGCGTTTACAGAGCGCAGGATCTTTTTCGTAGAGATAGTTCCAGATTTCTTCGCGTTTTGTTTCAGATTCTGGTGTGTTTTGCATGCGTAAGAACACCGAGCAAATACACATCATCATTGAAAGATAGTTCTCCATATAGCTCTCAAGCTTTTTGGATGGTACATCTTGAGGAAGTCGTACTGAATCAATCATGATTCGTGTGATGCGCAACTGCTGATCGATACGACTCATCATGACATTTTCGTTAACGCTTTGATCTTCACGTCCGATGAAATACCGATACATATCTTGATCAAGGTAATAGACGCTTTTAACGTGAGGGAGAGGTACGTATACAAAGATATTGTCTACGTAGAAACAATGCTCAGGAAGTTTTAAGTCAATCTCTTTGAGTAACTCCGTGCGATAAATGACCGAATGCATGAGAAGATACTGGCTTTGACCAAAATGCCCTATATCATTCCATCCAAATTCGCGTCCTTCAGGTAAGACATTGCGATAGTGCATGACCGTTCTTGATCCCTCACACACCTTTTCATAGACATAGTTTGCAATAACAAGATCGGTACTATCAGGACACTCTATTTGGCGGCGAAGATAATCCATCACTTTTTTCATGGCTGACTCATCGAGCCAATCATCGGAGTCTACCACCTTAAAATACAATCCCTCAGCAACCTCAAGACCTGCATTAACGGCAGAACCATGTCCTCCGTTTTCTTTAATAACTGCCTTTATGATGTCAGGAAATTCTGCAACCCATTCCTGCGCCTTTTCGGCAGTGTTATCTTTCGTTGAACCGTCATCTACGATGATGATTTCAATATCTTCTCCGCAGCTTAGAATGGATTCGATACATACATCCATGTATTCAGCAGAGTTGAAGCACGGAACCGCAAATGAGATTGTTTTCATAGGTATACTTTTCTTTTATGAGCGACAAAGGCTGTCGGCGAGGTCGAGTGCACGTCCGATGATTACATCCATATTGTAGTAACGATACTCCGCAAGACGTCCTAAGGGATAAAAGTTGTCTAAACCGCTTGTCAGTTTTAAATAACGCTGATAATGCGCATCGTTTTCATCATTAATAATCGCGTAATACGGAATTTGCTTTTTAGGATTATCGTAGGAGTGTGAGTACTCCCTCATAATCGTCGTAAGATTGCTTTCTTGTCCCGTAAGATGTTTGAACTCAGTAACACGAGTGTAATCCTCAGTCACCGTATAGTTCACCGTACCACAAGGTAATACATGCTCTTGTGCAAGGGTTTCATACTCAAAGCTTAGGCTTCGATAAGGCAAGCGACCAAAGCGAGAAAGGAATAGCTCATCAAGCGGACCGGTATAAATAATAGGACCGGTAAATTCGGTATCTTTTAGACGAATTTCTGTAAGAGGAGACTCTTCTGCATCGTCAAGAAATACCAGCTCGAGAATGCTTTCTGCTTCCGTATTTAAACAAATATCAATATTTTCGTGATTGAGCATGTTCTCGAAAAGTGTGGTGTAGCCGTTCAGGGGCATACCTTGATATGCGTCTTGAAAATAGCGATTGTCACGCGAAATAAAAACGGGAACACGTGCTGTCACGCTTGGATCAACCTCTTCTGGAGTGAGTCCCCATTGTTTTTGCGTGTAATACAAAAATACATTTTTGTAGACGAAGTCTGCGATTTCAGTTAACTCTGGATCTTTCATTTCGCGAAGCTCATTGATGGTAACCTTCACTTCATCACCAAAGGTGTCAATCAGTTTTTGAGTATAAAGAGCTGCTTTCTCTTCCCCGAAAACGATCTCCATTGAGTTTTTGTTAAAGGGAACAGGAATGTAGGTGCCAAACCAGTCTGCGAGCACGGTGTGCTCATAATCACGCCAATCAGTGAAACGCTGGATATATTCAAAAGCTCGCTTATCGTTGGTATGGAAGATGTGCGGACCATATCGATGTATTAGAATGCCTGCTTTGTCGAGCTCGTCATACATGTTACCGCCAATATGAGAACGCTTCTCTACAACGAGAACTCTACTGTTATTTCTTTCTGCGAGCTCACGGGCAACAACGCCTCCCGCAAAGCCACTTCCAACAACCAAAGCATCGTAATCGCTTATTGTAATATCTGAATAGCTACATTCATTTAAAGCCATGGTTCGTATCTCCATACTAGTTTATGTCAATTATCCTCAATAATATACCGCGAATCATTTTACCGTTCGAGCTATGCCTCGAGACGATTATCATATAAAGCAGATAATTCCTCAGAAAGGATCGTTACATGAGCTCATTTCTCGACTCCATTTTGTCTCGAGCCAAAGCAGACAAACAAACAATTGTCCTCCCCGAAGGAGACGATGTTCGTACACTCGAAGCCGCAGAAAGCATTCTAAAACAAGACATTGCTAACCTCATCATCTTGGGTGATGTTGCAACTATTGAAAATAGCTCCTACGACTTAACTGGTGCACGAATTGTTGACCCGAAAACTGCCGAAAACCGCGGCGAACTAGCTGATCTTCTCTTTGATATTCGTAAAGAAAAAGGTATGACTAAAGAACAAGCTGAAGAACTCGTGAGCGACGTTTTGTTCTACGGCGTACTCATGGTAAAGGCTGGCCTTGCTGATGGCATGGTTGCTGGTGCCTGTCACGCAACTGGTGATGTTTTGCGTCCTTGCCTTCAGATTCTCAAAACCGCTCCTGGCGTGAAGCTCGTAAGTGCGTTTTTTGTTATGGTTGTCCCCAACTGCGACTATGGCGACGACGGTATCTTTATCTTTGCAGACTCTGGCCTTGAAGTGCAGCCTGATGCAGAAAAGCTCGCTCATATTGCTGTTAGCTCCTCAAAATCCTGGGATATTCTTGTTCAGACCGAACCCGTGGTTGCGATGCTTTCTCATTCAACCTATGGCTCTGCGAAAAATGATGACTCGGCAAAAGTTGTTGAGGCAACAAAGATTGCTAAAGAACTTGCACCGGAACTTGCCCTTGATGGCGAGCTGCAGCTTGATGCCGCTATTGTGCCTTCGGTAGGAAACTCCAAAGCCCCTGATTCGCCTGTTGCCGGTAAGGCAAATGTCTTGGTATTCCCCGACCTTGATGCGGGCAATATTGGCTATAAGCTTGTACAGCGCCTGGCCAATGCAGAGGCTTACGGTCCTATCACGCAAGGCATTGCCGCTCCCGTTAACGATCTTTCACGTGGCTGTACCGCCGATGACATCATTGGTGTTATCGGAATCACCTGCGTTCAATCACAGGCGCGCAAAGCCTAATGCTTCAATCATTAAGCTAAACACTAAATCCCCTCTGATCGCAATCAATCAGAGGGGATTTTTTAGTTCATAGACTGTCTTATGAAGGTAACAGGCGCAGCAAATAGAACTAGAGACCAGCTACAATTTCGTAGGTGTCGCGAGCTATCATGTATTCCTCATTTGTGGGAATAACCATGATTTTCACGGGAGAATTATCTGCCGAGATAATTCTTTCTCCACCTCGTTTTGCATTCTTTTCTTTATCGAGAACAATACCGAGCTCTTCGAGACCCTCAACAACCTTCTCGCGCATCATTGCAGAGTTTTCGCCAATGCCTGCGGTAAATACAATGCCATCTATTCCGCCTAAAACAGCCATATAGATACCGATATATTTCTTTACCGAATTGGCATACATCTCTATAGCAAGCTGCGCTCGTTCATTGCCTTCTTCGGCAGCCTCTTGCACACTACGCAAATCGTTACTTACGCCAGAAATACCCAATAAACCTGATTTCTTGTTCATGAGGTTGTTAACCTCGTCGGTGCTAAGGTTTTCGAGATCCATTACAAAAGGCACGATAGCAGGATCAATTGCACCGCATCGTGTACCCATCATCAGGCCATCTAGAGGCGTTAATCCCATTGAAGTATCAACTGCGATACCCTCTTTGATAGCTGAGGCAGAACAGCCATTCCCTAAGTGAAGAGTTATCACACGAGCCTCACTATAAGGAATTCTCATGACGTCTGCTGCACGCTCAGATACATATCGATGTGAAGTGCCATGAGCACCATACTTACGAATACTGTGATTTTCGTAGAGTTCATAAGGCAATGGATAGAGGAAAGTCTTCGCATCCAGCGTTTGAAAGAAGCTCGTATCAAATACAGCGACCATAGGGGTATCAGGCATGAAATGACGGCATGCACGAATGCCGGTTAATGCAGGTGGATTATGCAATGGAGCTAAGGTGGCAAGTTCTTCAATCTTCTCGATAACCTCTTCGGTTAGCAAAACTGATTTAGGATAGTATTTCCCACCCTGCACAACACGATGACCAACTGCTTCGATTTCTGCCAGAGAATCCATAGCTTTCATGGGCCCACTTGTGAGTGCCTTACTTAGAACGGAGAGAGCCTCTCCGTGGTCTCTCATCGGTACTTCTTCGATGTATTCATCGTTAAGACCGAATTTGTGGAATGAATCATTTGATTCAACGCGCTCACAAACACCCTTTGCAATCACCTTCTGAGTTTTTGCATTAAGAAGCTGATACTTGAGAGAAGAGGATCCGGCGTTAATTACGAGTACTTCCAATTGCGCCCCCTGAACAAATCTGTGGACCATATCTTGTATAAAGCGTCTAGTTTAGAGCCTTTGATAAGTATGACAATCCATAGAGAAGTTCTCTTCGGCAAACGGCATGGGCGCATACACTCTATTGAGGCTACCTTTCGAAAGGACCAAAATTCATTGCTGCACCACCGAGAACATGCACATGAAGATGATGAACTGTTTGGTCTGCATCGTCTCCAGTATTGACGATTACGCGATACCCAGAATCCTTGATGCCTTCAATTTCAGCCACTTTTTTCGCAGTATTAAAGAGATAACCCATGTCATCATCAGAAAGTCCATCTCCAATATGTGCGTAATGCTTTTTAGGAACAATCAAATCATGTACGGGCATCTGAGGGTTTACATCGCGGAAAACAAGAACTCTTTCGTCCTCGTAAACCTTATTCGAAGGTATTTCACCTGCGATAATTTTACAGAAAAGACAATCATGCATAGTTTGGACCTTTCTACGTATATTACGAAAGCGTACTATCGGTTCGGACGTCGTCGGTATCATGAACGAGCTCGCCCATCAGCGTGTCTACCTTCTGCTGTGCGTTGTCAAGACGCATACGCAGCGCAGAAAGCAATGCGACTCCCCTCTCATAGCTTTTGAGGCTTTCTTCCAACTCAAGACTATTGCTCTCGAGTACTCCTACAATTGCATCTATCTCTGCCATTGCTTCGCGAAAGCTCAATTCTTCGATAGGTTTTAAGGATTCATTCATTCGTGCTCCTCCATAGAAATATACTCAGCGTCTTCTTTACCTTCTACTCGACAAAACAAAGTGCCCTCACCAAGGCTTACACTTATTTTTTCGTCGAGGGCAACTTGATTTGGTGACCTCAAAACAAGGCCTTCGTCGTTTTTGGCAATTGCATATCCTCGCGACAGAACCGTAAGAGGCGAAAGGTCGTGCATGCGCGAGGCCGCAAAAGAGAGCTCTGCCGAAAAACGATCATTGAGCGTACGCCCGATAGTTTGCATGCGCGCATTTGACAACTCGAGAGCTTGATTATCCCTTTTAAGATTAATAGGAATCGCTCGTCGTAAGCGATCTTCAAGCGAATCGATACTGAGGGCATCTTGTGCAAAAAGCATGTTGACATCTTTAAATATAGGCCGATTTTCGATCTGATCTATCAGATTCATACTTCTTTCCAAACGTCTACTCACGTGATGCTGCATGGTGTCTTTTCGAGAATTAAGAAATGAGATTAATGCATCAGGAGAAGGTGTAGCAGCCTCGGCTGCTGCCGTGGGGGTAGAAGCGCGAAAATCAGCAACCATATCGGCTATAGAAGTATCTGGCTCATGTCCAATACCGGTGATGACCGGTATACGCAAGCTGGAGATGACGCGCGCAAGTGCCTCATCATTAAAAGGCATGAGGTCTTCAAAAGACCCACCACCGCGCACAAGCAAAACGAGCTCGCAGCCTGAAGATTCTATGCATTGGAGAGCTTCTGCTATGCCCGCCGCAGCTTTATCGCCCTCAACCGGTACTCCAGCTAGCTTCACTTTGCTCAATGGAAACCTTCGTCTCAAAGTACGAAGAACGTCGTGAACAGCTGCGCCTCGTGGCGAAGTTACAATGCCGATAGTCTCGGGGAACTGAGGTATGGCTTGCTTTCTATCAGGGCTCATGAGCCCTTCGCTTTCAAGGCGTTTTGCAAGGTTTGCAACCTGAAGACGAAGGTTTCCCTCACCGGCTATGGCAATATCGAAAGCATCAAAGTTCATTCGACCTTTGGCCGCATAGAGAGTAAAGCGACCTGTTATTTCAACAAGCATGCCTACTTTCATCTCAATGCCGGTAGCATTGTAGCGATTGAGCCACATCATGCAAGGCAGGCTAGCCTTGTCGTCTTTAACCGTAAAATAGACTGCCTTGTAGCCTGGCTTATTATTAAGCTCTGATACCTCACCCACAAGTTTTACGGTAAAGGACTCGAGAGCATTTTTTGCCAGAGCCAGTGCTGATGAGACTGATAATAATTCTGAGTTTGTTTCTTTTGCTTGCACAAAGAATCCGATATGCCTAGTTTCTCTGACCGAGTAACCAGAGAAGCTGCAGGATTGAAGTGAGGGCTGCGGCAACATAGGTTAATGCGCAAGCACGAAGTACCGAGAATGCGCCCCCCTGCTCGGCTTGCAAGATTCCTGTTTCGTTCATATATGTCATGGCGCGGCTACTAGCATTGAATTCTACCGGTAGAGTAACTATCTGGAACACAACTGCAAAGGCATACATTACGATTGCTGCATCGATGAGGCCAACAATGTTAAACATGATTCCACCAATAAGAAGAAACATCCAGGCATTAGAGGCGATATTGACCACAGGAACAATAGCGCTTCTAATTTTTAGCGGAGCATATTCTTGGGCATGCTGATAGGCATGACCAGCTTCATGACAAGCTGTAGCTGTTGCTGTAATGCTGACGCCATTGTAAACATCCGGATCCAAGGTGATAGATTTCGAGCGTGGATCATAAAAATCTTGTCCAGCTCTGCCCTGCTGAACAGCAACGTTGCTTATACCATAGTGATCAAGCATCTTACGAGCCGCTTGTGCGCCTGTAAGCCCAGTTGAAATAGGCACCTTACTATACTTTTTCAGCTTGGAATTTACGTATGCCGAAGCGCCAAGACCGATAATAAGCGTTATAACGATTAAACCAAGATAACCCATGCCCATTGTGTAAACTCCTCAATGCCAATACGAACTAGTGTTTGCTCTATTATATACAAACTGTCGCTTTACTTAGAATCTACATCGGATGTCTGCGAAGTTTCCTCAACCTCAAGCCGCCCCTTATTGAGCCGAAGGCAAATATCACCATCAAGCAAACGCAAAAGTTCATCTCCCAGCAGCGCTTTTCTCCATCCGTGAAGCAATAACACCTCTTTGCGGTATCCGCGAGCGAGTCTTGCAAGCTCGTCATGAGGCGCCAAAGTTTGAAGCGCAATATCGTATTCTTTTGAGCGGACTCGAGCTATTGCCGTCATTAAGTCAATTTCAGTATCAACATTAGGCTCATTCTTTTTATTCCGATCAAGCTCAGGCCACTCCTCTTTAGGAAGCTTTATTCCTGTCTTTATTAGGCCTAATATAGTGCGAGCATCTTTGGTGGAGAGGCGATCACGAAGCCCACGTACCATGAACAAATCGTCGAGCGAGCGTGCTTCCCGTTTGCACATTTCCACAATCTGCTCGTCGGTAATGACCCATTTTCGTGGAATGTCTCTTCGTTGTGCCTCAAGTTCGCGCCAAGCAGTAACTTCACGCGCCGCAGAGAGTTGTTTTCGAGAAAGCTGAGATACCCGCTTGAGCCTCCTGAACCTCTCGCGCTCATCATGTTCATACTTTGCTGGATTCGAAAGATTCTTGAAATCTTCGTCAAGCCACTGCAGTCGACCCTTCTTTTCAAGAGCTGCTTTCATTTTTCTATATATCTTAGGAAGATAAACAACGTCGTCGGCTGCGTACTTTAATTGAGAATCAGAAAGAGGCCTTTGAGACCAATCGGTAAACGATTCGAGCTTACGCAGTTGCACATCGCATTCTGAACTTACGAGAGCCGCATAACCGACCTGTTGAGAATATCCCATCACCGTAGCTGCTATTTGCGTGTCAAATATTGGACGAGGCAAAACTCCAAGTTCGCGATAGATTATCTCGAGATCCTGGGAAGCTGCATGAAAAAGTTTTACGATAGCTTCGTTAAGCAGCAAAGGCTTAAGCACCGATAAATCACGTACAGCAAAAGGGTCTATCACCACAGTCTCATCATCTATGCACACCTGGATGAGGCATAAGCGAGCATAATATGTTTTCTCACGAAGGAATTCTGTATCAATGGCAAGGACGCTCGAATTTTGAGCTCGCGAAACGAATTCCTCAAGCTTTTCTTGGCTTGCTATGAACACGGGTATTCCTTCAGATTAGTCGAGGTTCTTATAGTATTATCATAATAGCAGAAAGGAGTTCCGTGAAATTACTTATCATCAATAACATTGCTTCAGGTTATGGCGAAGGAGCAATCTATGATTTCATTCGGTCGTTTGTCACAGATGGCGATGAGATATGCATTCGTTCGACTAATGGCGAGACAGACATTAAGACGATGCTTGATGATGCCGGTGATTTTGATGCCGTAGTTGCAAGCGGAGGTGATGGTACGGTAACCACCGTTAGCTACCAGCTTCGCAATTCGGGAATTCCGATTCTCCCCTTTCCTGCAGGCACGTCTAACCTTCTAGCGCTAAATCTCGCCTCCCCCATGGAAACACATGCACTCGCTAAGCTTGCGCGAGAAATGCGAACTCTTGACTTTGACATGGGAGAATTGGAAGTGGATGGTCAAACCTTTGGTTTTGACATCATCGCTGGCGCAGGATACGACGCTGTCATTATGAAGAATGCCGTTCCTTCAAAAAAACTTCTTGGACCAATTGCTTACTTTTCTGCAGCGGTTACAAATGCCATGCCTCAAACGTCAAAATTCACTCTTAAGCTCGATGGAGAGATTGTTGAGAGTGAAGGCCTCGGTGTTCTTATGGTCAACTTTGCAAAAATTCAATACGACATCGCAATTATGCACGACAACGAACCGCGTGACGGGAAGCTTGATGTGGTAATCCTCAAGGCTCAAAACGCTTTTGAGTTGATACCTGCCCTCATTGCGGGCCTACTCGATCGTGGCGGGGAGTTCGCAGAGCGTGGAGATGCTTTGGAAACCTTCCGAGCTCACGACATCGAAGTAATTGCTGATCCACCCATGAATATTCAATACGATGGAGAGCCAACCCAGCTTACGACTCCTTTTAAAGCGCGCATTCTCAAAGGTGCTACGCGCTTCATCCTTTCGGAAGAGGGCTTTAAAAACTTCAATTAGCCAAAATACGTTTTACTCGGATTCTGCAGTCTTTGAGTCTGAGTCAGATGTTTTGTCGCTTACCTCAACATCTTTTTGATCAATTTCTATTGGTTGCTCCAAAAACCTGCCTTGGCTTATTGCTGCATTTTGGATCATATCCTTAAACGAAGCCGTATCCTCTCCTTCAACCGGCATCATAATATAGACATTCGAGCCAATAAATACCGGAGTAATATTAGGAATAGACCCAGGTGCTGGTTCGGGCATTCCCGCCGCAGCTTGTTCTTCTTGATGCTTTTTTTCCGCCTTCAAATTTTCAATCATTTCTTCACGCACCCGATTAACCTGTTCTGCCGTTTCGGTTTTCCAGATTTCTTTGCGCCACTTATTGTAATTTCGGTTGTACGCCATCTGAATAAGCTCGAGAACAAATGCAAATATCATCGCAAAGTAAACCATCAGTTTTTCAAATGATATCCCCATCATTTCTATTCCTGTATGGAGTCCGAGGCTTTCGAGAACCAACAAAACACCAATAGTCGAAATAAAAACGAGTGCCAAAATCTTCATTTCTGGATGTCGATCAATGAAATCTGCAATAGGGTCGATGAATAACATCATTAAAAATACCGCAAGCATTACGGCAATTATCATGATAATAAGATGGTCTGCAAGGGCCACAGCCGTAATGACTGAGTCAATCGAGAAAACGATATCCATAATCATGATTGTAGCGATAGCTTGGGGCATCGCTATCTGATGAAGCTTTTTGTGTTCCTGGCTACGTTCTGCCTTAGGTTCAGTTAACTGTAAGACATCACGCAGCTCAACTATACCCTTATAGATAAGGTACGCACCACCTGCAAGTAATACGATATCGCTTACGGATATACCGTGACTATACGAGCCAAACTCTAAGGTGAATAAGGGGTTGGTCAAGTGAATAAGAACGAAAGCTAGTGAGAGGAAAAGAATCCTCATAACCAAAGCACCCGCTAGACCAAGTTTTCTTCCCAAATGTCGTTTTTCTTCAGGCAAACGATTTGTTGTGATCGAAATAAAAACAAGATTGTCGATACCAAGCACTATCTCGAGAAAAATCAGAGCAATAAGGGAAATCCATGCCTCTGGTGTTGTGAAAATCGATAAATCCATATCTAGCCTCTTTCGTTGCTCATTCTCGTCTAAGGTGCCTATAAGCAAAAACCCATGGCACAATACTGTGCCATGGGTCTCATTATTTAAGATACGCCAGGCTCTTGCGAACCAGGATGTTGACGCATCGCATCTATTGATGCCAACTACTCCCCCATGGGAGACTTGCATCCTATCACGAGCAAGTTTGATATGCAATGCTATAATGCGCGAAGTAAATAAACCCTCAGGAGTTACACAATGAAGCTTAGTTCTCGAAAAAACGAGTTTGAAGACGACGGAAACGCAATACGTCACCTCGATGGAAGTTCACTATCTCGTCCCTTTGAGGTTCCTCGAAATTTGCGCTTTATGATGGCAGGTTTTGTAGTTGTTGGCGCCATAATCGGAGTCATCTTCTTAGCTGGCTTCATCGACGAGATGGTCAATGCTCCTCAGCGCGAAATAGAAGCCACACAGGAAAATCTTGCTCGAGAAGTGGATTATGGTACTCCCATCCTCCCGTCTTTGGTTGGACTAGATGACGCATCTATTATGGGTGTATATGCCGATGCTGGCTTTACTATTTATGACCTTAACTCCGCAAATGCGGAAGGTGCTGGCCTCGATATCATACGATTACCTGAAGGTATATCGGTTGTTGACGCTGGTCTCATGTATAGTCAAGGCGTTTCTAATCTTTCGAGCTCAGACGCAGCACGCCTACTTAATGGTTCTTGGCGTCTAACGGTTGGTAGATCCGGTTACATCGACATGACCACACGCTACGCTGACTTCACCTCAGGCAGCGCCGAAACGGCAATCCAAAATGCAATAGCTCAACAAGGTCTTGCCGAGTCAAGCATGGGTGAAGCAGGTGTCGACAATGCAGGAAACACCTTCCAAGCTGGAAGTGTCGTCATCGGTGATGTTGGCTACAATTGGAGAATATCAGCCTGTGCCCTGTCTGAGGTTTACTCTGTTGACGGCTTACCAAGCGATGCAATTTATGTAGGTATCCGCATGTACCAATAGCTGCACCCACGCAGCTCATCAAAACCGCATAAGCAAACACATTATTACCTACGAAACTGAAATGCCAGAAATCTATGCGCACTTTAGGCTCTCGACAAGCTCATTGTCGATGTAGTAGAGAAGCCTTAATAGCTCGCCTTAGCATGATTAACTCATTCAAACGGTAGTCACCTTTTTAAAGCCTACCGTGGCAAGAATTCTTGATAGTGCGCAAATTGGATGACGTGTGAAGTACAGGAAACAGGTCTAACCTTTGGTTTTATTCATACGTGACAACTGGACACAAAAAATTTCACGCACTATCGAGGTTTGATGACATATGTGGCAGGTTTTGCGCGACATGCAAAGGCGGCTAAGACCTTTCGGTCTCGAGTTTGGCGCCACTTCTGGTGCCAAGGGTCTGCATGGAACTGAAAAAGGTCAGGCAATAACGGCCTGACCTAGTGTTCATGGTGGGCGATACTGGGATTGAACCAGTGACCCCTGCCGTGTCGAGGCAGTGCTCTCCCGCTGAGCTAATCGCCCGATTAGCTGCTTGATCGACAGCGTATGATAGTTTAGCAGAGTAGCTCATGGGATAAAAGTATTAATTTATTTTACCTCCACTCATCTAATTTGGCGGTTTTTCAAGAAAAGACTTGCGTCTACTCAAAGCTTTTAGTAGAGTATTTCCTTGCGTTGCGGACGTGGCTCAGCTGGTAGAGCACGACCTTGCCAAGGTCGGGGTCGCGGGTTCGAACCCCGTCGTCCGCTCCAGAGAAATTAGGAGCCGGTCAATCACCACATTTGACCGGCTTTTTTCTGAAAAGTATTTTATGGCGACGTGGCCAAGTGGTAAGGCAGAGGCCTGCAAAGCCTTTATCCCCGGTTCGAATCCGGGCGTCGCCTCCAAACTCCTCTCTTACACAAAGAGATAAACCCTTAGCAGAGATTCTTAATAGAGCTCGATTCGCTGATGTATATCAGCTACTTCAGGCCTGTAAATAAGCTCTTGATATTCGTTGCTGTCTACTACCTTTAAGAGCTCTTTAAAATCTGGAGCGATTGGGTAAGCATCTATCTCATCTCGTTTTACCCACATCATTTCGCCCTCACGCGAAGATACCACTTCCCCACTAAATTCGTTGGTCTTAAAGAGGAGTACGACATAGCGCTCATCGTTATCAGATTGATACTGCTTAACGCCGCACAAACGCGGATTAGCAATGGTGAGACCAGTCTCCTCCTTCATTTCGCGTTTTACAGCCTCAACAAAGGATTCGAGGGGTTCAACATGTCCTCCCGGAAAGGTAACTCCCGGCCAGTTCTCCGCGATACGATTCTGGAGGAGCATCTCATCGTTGCGCCAAATCATGCATAGTACTGTTATGATTGCTTTTTCGCTCGACACGTATTCCACCTTTTTCATTTCTGGTTTATGACAGTATACCCCTATTTCGTCATGTTCTCATTTGACGAACATTAGATGCGCAGGTCATCGATTAGTAAAAGAAGTTCATCGAGACACTGTATCTGCAAATATCCCTCGTCAACACCTCGAGCTGTTCTGTCGATGATGATAGGTTCTATTCCAGCACAACGTGCCCCTATGCCATCAGCATCGACTCTATCTCCCACATGAAGCACTTCGTTTGGCTTAAGGTTTAACTTCTCTAGCAACAAAGTAAATATCACCGGATCTGGCTTTCGATAACCCACATTTGCCGAGGAGATAATTTCGTCAAAATAAGGAACTAGCCCCAAACCACGCAAAAGATTCTCTAGGTTTGGCGCCCAATTTGATACAACTCCTACTTGGTAATGTCTTTTCTTAAGCGCTTTCAAGCAGCCAGGCACATCAGAATAGACCTTCCAATACTCCGGTTTCAGATAAGCATCGTGTACATCTTGAGCTATCCCATCTGCATCTTGTTCTAAGCCTACTAGATGTGCAAGGTAGCGATACATTTCTAAATACATCTCTACCGAACCTTCAGGCGAACACCAGAAATCACCATCTTTCAGGTACTCTTTTTCATAAAAGCGGTTTACTGTATCAAGATGGGCACTTACGGTCTGAGAATCAATCTGGTGACCACGTGCGCGCGCTTTTTCATAGAAGACGCCATCGATATCTGGATTTGCGTCAATTAAGGTTGAGCCCACGTCAAAAAATATAGCTTTTATCATTACTATCTCACTATTTCTGTCAGTCTATGTGCCCATCGTTAGGTTCGATATGGATGAGTGTTTCAATAACTTGTGGGTAGTCTTGTGAGATTCTCTTTTCGATTTTCTCGCTTAAGCCATGAGCATCACTCACACTCATAGCCGGAGAAACGAGTACATGAAGATCAACGTAGACTTCGCTTTCGGTTCCTCGGGTTCGAATATGGTGAGCATTCTCAACCTCAGAAAAACTTGTAACGAGGTCAAATAGTTCTTCTTCAGGAATCCGCACGCGATCCGATAACGTCCTTAGGCCTTGTCTAAACACATCAACTGCTGTGAATAAGATGGCAACCATCACGAGAAGCGCCATGATAGGATCTGCGACCGGAAAGCCCAAACTTACAAAAACTAATCCAACAATAACGCCACCAGAGACGAAAGCGTCTGAAAGCGTGTGATTTGCATCAGCGCGTAGTACTTCGCTTGTTAATACTCGGCTCTTTGCTCGCTCGTAGAAACTCACACTGATATTAATAATGAGCGTCACAATCATCACCACGAACGAGATAGGCGTAACCTCAACGGCATAAACTCCAGATACAAGTTTTCCTATAGCTGAGCTTCCAACCTCAAATGCTGCGAGTAGGAGTAAAACTCCTATCACCAAACTTGCATAGGTTTCAAATTTTGAATGTCCATAAGGATGATCTGCGTCAGCGGGTTTAGCAGCAAGGGCAATTCCAATCAGACCAACTACGTTACCTGCGGAATCAAAGACAGAATGAATACCGTCTGCCTGCATAGAAGTTGATCCGGTCATCGCACCATATAGGTATTTTGCTGCAGCAACACCTAGGTTGAGGAAAAGAACTATCCACAATACTCGTTTAATCGAAGCGCTACGAGAAGATACGGGGGGCTTTGATAGGGTCATATGTGGCGCCATATAAGTAATCTCCTCCCTCAGATTTGCTTCGATTTCCTTGTCCATAATACCAAAATAGCTGAGTACATCGATGTACTCAGCTATTTTGGTGTCGGAGGCGGGATTTGAACCCGCACACCTGTAAATTAGGCACTAGCACCTCAAGCTAGCGTGTCTGCCGTTCCACCACTCCGACGAAATGCTTCTTCTCTCAAAGACAGCAGTAGCTATTCTACCAAACAATTACAGTTCGTAAAGAAGAATTTTGCTACAAAACTACTGAATTGTGCCCTGCGGATAAATGATCATGAGCACTATAAGCGAGATCAAAAAGATGGCAGCAAAAATAATCGTTATTCGATCGAGATTCTTCTCAACGATGCTTGTGCCAGTCTGCGTTGAATAGACTGAGCTTGAAAGCATGTCAGAGATTCCCGTTCCTTTGCCCGAGTGAAGCAAAATAAAAACGATGAGTCCGGCACCTGAAACAACAAGCAAAATCAGGGTTATGATTAATAAAGGGCTCAAAACTATCTTCTCCTCTAATGCCGCATAGTAATAGCGTGTTTACACAAGTAAGACATTATAACTGCGCATGGCTCTACTTTGCAAGAATACTTTTTTTCGTCATTTCTTCAGGCTGTTGAAGGCCTACAATTTCAAGTATTGTTGGCGCAATATTTCCTAGGCTAGCATCATCCAACTGAACTAAAGAACGTTTTTCACCGGTAAAATCTATTAAAACTAAGGGCACCAGTGCGGTTGTATGAGCAGTAAATGGCTCGCCAGTCTCATCAAGCATTTTGTCAGCATTACCGTGATCTGCAGTTAGCAAAGCTATGCCTTGTTGCTTTTTTAGTGCACTAAGTACTTCACAAACTCCCTGATCTACCGCCTCAACCGCCTTCACTGCTGCTGGTATTGAGCCGGTGTGTCCAACCATATCGCAGTTAGCAAAGTTAACAATATAGATGTCAGAGGCATTGTTTTGTATTGCTTCCGAAAGCACCTTGGCAACTTGAGGTTCGCTCATTTCAGGCTGCAAATCATAGGTAGCAACTTTGGGACTAGGGATGAGAACACGCTCTTCGGCTACTTTTGCTTCCTCGATGCCTCCATTTAAAAAGAAAGTCACGTGGGCGTATTTTTCGGTTTCGGCGATATGATACTGACGCAAGCCAGCTTGCGATATCACGTCAGCAAGAACATTTTCAGGAAACTCTTTCTCAAATGCCACGGGCGCGTTAATGTTTGGGTCATACTCGGTCAAACACACAAAGGAAAGCGCTATTCTCTTCTTTCTTTCAAATCCGCTAAAGCTTTCGTCAACGAGAGCGCGAGTAATTTCTCGTGCGCGATCAGGGCGGAAATTGAAGAACAGGACAGAATCTCCGTCGATGATGCCGCGTTTTTGAAATGCTGCAGGAACGATGAACTCATCGGTTACGCCTTTATCATAGGAACTCTGCATAAATTCAAGGGGAAGCTCATTGGTGGCTGGAGAAGCATACACCAATGCATCGTAGGCCTTCTCTACCCTATCCCAGCGATTGTCTCGGTCCATTGCATAATATCGACCAGAAATACTTCCTATGCTCGCATGGAAACTTTCACTGTTGATTTCGTCAAGCAAAACAAGAAGCTCGCGAACATACTCAATACCGCTCGAAGGAGGAACATCGCGTCCGTCCATGAAGCAATGGACTAAAACTTGTTCAACCCCCCTGTCCTTTGCGTGACGCAGCAAGGCATTCAAATGCTCATTGCTTGAGTGAACTCCCCCATCTGAGAGCAATCCCATGAGGTGAAGCACAGCGCCAGGCTTTCGGGCGTCTTCAAAAGCTGCATTGATAACTTTGTTTTCTGCGAGAGAACCATCTTGGCAGGCCCTGTTGATACGGCTAAGCTCTTGATAGACCACTCTTCCTGCACCGATATTGAGATGACCAACTTCGGAGTTTCCCATCTGCCCTGAAGGCAAGCCAACCGCTTCTCCGGAAGCTTCAAGTGTTACCCAAGGATAAGATTCAAAAACCTCATCAAGACACGGCGTTTTAGCTAATGAAATAGCATTTCCGGCGCTAGGCTCTTCAAGCCCATAACCATCCATAATGATAAGAGCAAAAGGGAGATTCAAAAAATGCCTCCTGTCAGACAAGTTATTTACTTATACGCAAGCTTCGATAAGCTGCACGAAGCTTTTTGCGTCAAGACTTGCTCCCCCTACAAGCCCACCATCAATATTTTCTTGAGCAATCAAGGCCTCTACATTACCGGGATTCATTGACCCACCGTAGAGTATTCTCATCTGATCTGCGGTTTGTCCATCGGCTATCTCAGCTAAGGTCTTACGGATGGAAGCGCACGCTTCTTCAGCCTGCTCGGGTGTTGCTGTGCGACCTGTTCCAATTGCCCAAATGGGCTCATAGGCCACCACGCACTCACGCATATCTTGAGAATCCACACCGGCAAAGGCAGCCTTCACTTGTGCTCGAATATAGTCGAGCGTCGTACCTTCGTCTCGAACCGCTAAGGATTCTCCAACGCATACAATGGCACCTAATCCACCAGCACGTAAAGCTTTTACTTTCTTGTTAACCATCTCGTCTGTTTCCCAAAATATCTCACGACGCTCGGAGTGCCCAACAATGGCATAGCTGCAACCAATCTCTTTGAGCATAGGAACTGATATCTCTCCTGTAAAAGCACCCTTTTCCTCCCAAAACACATTTTGGGCAGCAACTTTAATTTTAATCTTGTCAAACTCAAATACGGTGAGAGCTGGCTTAAGATCTATGTAGGGTGGGCAGATAACAACATCGACAGCATCCCACGAATGTCGATATTGATTTGCAAGATCTTGTGTGAGTACGACTGTCTCAACAATCGCATTATTCATCTTCCAGTTTCCTGCCATCATTGGTTTTCTTGTCATGCCATACTCCTTTTCTACAGAGTTGATAGTAGGTCTTACCGAAGCACTTCTACACCAGGAAGCTTTTCTCCTTGCACAAGCTCCATTGAGGCTCCTCCACCGGTAGAAATAAAGCTCATCTTATCAGCTAAACCGAACTTATTTACAGCCGCAACGCTGTCTCCTCCGCCAATAATAGAGTCACAAGCTTCATTTGCTGCAACCGCTTCGGCTACTTTCTTGGTGCCAGACTCAAAAGCGGGCATCTCAAAGACGCCCATTGGACCATTCCAGAAAACAGTATGAGCCTTTGCAATAGCTTGCTCATAGAGCTTTTCTGTCTCAGGACCGATATCAAGTCCCATCATATCATCAGGGATAGCTGATACTGGTACCTCTACGCAATGTGCATCTTCAGCGAACTTATCAGCGGCCCTCACATCAACAGGCAAAAGAAGTGCTACGCCTGCTTTTTGCGCTTTATCAATCATCTGCTTACACGACTCTACAAGATCTTTCTCTTGCAGCGAAGATCCGACCTGGTAGCCGAGTGCGAGCAAGAAGGTAAAACACATACCTCCACCAACGATAAGCGTGTCGCATGTGTCGATAAGAGCATCAATCACCTTAATTTTGTCCGACACCTTAGATCCACCCAATATAGCCACAAAAGGACGCTTAGGCTGCTCAAGCATTTCTTGTAATGTATCAACCTCTCGCACCAGAAGGTATCCTCCATACGAAGGAAGCAGCTTTGCGAGTCCGCATACTGAAGCGTGTGCACGATGGGCAACACCGAAAGCATCGTCAACATACATCTCACCCAAAGATGCAAGATCTTTGCAAAACTCGGGATCGTTTTTCTTCTCACGCTTATCGAAGCGCAAATTCTCAAGCATGAGTATCTGCCCATTCTCTAGTGAGCTGCTGAGTTCCTTTGCTTGTGAGCCAACGCCATCGGCAGCAAAGAGCACTTGCTCGCCAATAATTTCTGAAAGATAAGCAGCAACGGGCGCCAAAGAGTATTTTTCTTCATAGCCAATACCTTCCGGTCTACCCAGATGGCTGATAATGATTATCTTAGCGCCATGTTCGCGAAGAAATGTGATGGTGGGAAGCGCAGCGCGTATACGCGTATCATCGCTTACTTGCCCTTTATCAAGCGGAACATTAAAGTCGACGCGAAGCAGTACACGCTTGCCTTCTACATGGGCATCTTCAAGTGTTCTGATTGAACTCATTATGTTTCCCTTCACAACAAAACGCGCCAGCAGGCGCGTTTTGGATATATCGAAATGAACTTAACTAACAATCCTTTACAACATTATCTTTGCAAGGTCTTTAACGCGGTTTGAGTATCCCCATTCATTGTCATACCACATAATAACCTTGGCGAAATTACCTTCGCCACCCATAACCATGGTAAGTTTGCTATCGAAGGTTGAAGAATGTGGGTCTCCAACAATGTCAACCGACACAATAGGATCTTCGGTGTAGGCAAGGATCCCCTTCATTTCACCTTCGGCTGCCTTCTTCATTGCGGCATTTATTTGCTCGATGCTTACAGATTTCTCAAGTTCAATTGTGAGGTCAACCATCGAACCGTCCGGCGTTGGAACACGCGTGGCAAAACCGTCAAGCTTACCCTTAAGCTCGGGGAGCACCAAAGAAACGGCACGCGCAGCACCCGTGGTTGTCGGAATCATGGATAGTGCCGCTGCACGAGCACGACGCAGGTCGCTATGCGGAAGATCGAGAATCTTTTGATCATTGGTATAGGCATGAATAGTGTTCATATACCCACGCTTAATTCCAAAGTTATCCAAAAGAACCTTGGCAACAGGTGCTAGGCAGTTTGTGGTACATGAAGCATTAGATACAACATTGTGCTTGGTTGTATCGTATTCGCTGTCGTTTACACCCATAACAATAGTGATGTCTTCATTCTTGGCTGGTGCCGAAATAATAACTTTTTTTGCACCAGCATCGATATGAGCTTTAGCCTTCTCAGCATCGGTGAAAAATCCTGTAGATTCGACAACGATATCGACACCAAGTTCGCCCCAGGGAAGCTTAGCTGGTTCACGCTCAGATAATACTTTGACAGCTAAACCGTCAGCCACAAAGCCTTCATCAGTGACGGTTACAGAATCAAAACCACGCCCATGAATGGAATCATATTTAAGTAAATGAGCCATTGTCGGTATGTCACCTAAATCGTTGACAGCAACGATCTCGAGATCAGGATCTTTAGCCATAGCGCGGAAAACCAAACGTCCGATACGACCGAAGCCATTAATACCTACCCTGGTTGTCATACGTATCCCCTTTCAATTAAGATACTCTGCTTGTTATATACCTCTGTGGTCTGAGAACCTTACAGATTCACACCCTTGCCTTGCAGGCTGTGCACGATTCTCTTGTACTTGTCGATGATAATCTGTGCACGTGATTACCACCTTCATATTGTAGCTATCCCATAAAAAAAGCACGCGCTGAAAATGAAGTAAATGCTGCTTAGGGCTTAATCCTGAATCTCTTTTGCCATTTGCTCCACTCTTCTTGCTCGATGATTAATAGCCGATTTCGACAAAGGCGGATCTGCCGCCTCTCCTAATTCCTTCAAGGTGGCATCTGGATAGCTTACCCTCAAGCGAATAAACTCCTGAAGCGCTTCAGGAAGCTCTTCAATACTATAGGTCCCAAGAACCTTTCGGATAGCGAAAAGCTGGTCAACAGATGCGTGAGCACTTTTTGCCTGATTAGCAATTTCTGCGTTTGTTATCCGATTAACATCATTGCGGACGCTCTTTATGACACGCTCGTTTTCAAGCGCCAAAGCACTTTGATGCGCTCCCACAAATGCTAAAAACTCTAGTATTGCTGTGCCACTTTTTAGATACACCATATAGCTACTGCGACGCTTCACAACACGCGCCGCAATACCCTTGTGAGCCATAAGCTCTACAAGCCCTTCAGCAAGAGACTCATTTTCCACCGTGATTTCAAAATGAAAATCCCCGCGGGGATTTGAAATAAAGCCGCTGCCCAAAAAGGCACCGCGGAGGTAGGCAGCAGCACAACACTGCTTTTCGACTAAATGAGAACGTATACCCAGCTCTAGCCCCTCATCACTTAACACTCCCATGTCTTGAAGTGCTTCCATAAGACCTGGCTGAGACGGCACCTCAATAAGGTAGTTCGGGGTTTTATGCAGGACACTTCTTCGTGCAGTTAAATTAGTCTTAAGATTGTAGCGAGAGTGGAGAAGCTTAATAATGAGACGTGCAACACTAGGTGCATCAGTTGCAATCTCTATACGATACCTACCCACTCCACTAAAAAACAGGGTACCTTCAATGCGAACAAGTGCGGCAAGGGTTGCTTTCTCGCAATGGCTGCAACTTGGCGTTACGCGGGTAAGCTCGTCTTTTACTTCTGCGGTAAATGACATAGCTTCAAAACCCCCTCAAATGCTAGCCTAAGCGCCTCGGGATCGTGCCAGGTGGGCTGTGAGACACTTTTTAAATCACGCAATAAAACGACAGGACCAAGATTTTGGATATCTTTCATATCTGCATAGGTTATATGAACAGGTCTAATGTTGGCCTTCAGGGCTCCATCCTGAACTGAAGAAACCGACGATGCGTCCGAGATAGCACCCAAAGCTGCATTGTAGCTTTCTGTAAGAGCATCATCGGGCTTTAATGGCTCGGAACAGTGAATTAAGACATAATCCAAGAATCCATCTAAGCCGTAGCTCAATAAAGCCTCAACATGCTCTTTTGCAGACAATCCCCAAGTTTCGCCCTGCATGTCTGCGAGTGAGCACACGAACAAAGTTTTAGCACTCGATTGCTGTATTGCATCAACAATTCCCGGGACCAAAAGATTTGGGATGATGGAAGTAAAAAGAGAGCCAGGCCCTAAAACAATCAGATTGGCTTCTTTGATTGCCTCCATTGCCTTATCGAAAGGGGTACAGTTTTCAGGGTCTTCAAGCCATACCTTTTGTAGAGCGGTCTTTGATTTTGAGGCATTTGCTTGACCCTTAAGTATTTTTCCATCTCGTGTTTTTGCTTCGAGCGTAATACGGTCAAGAGTAGACGGATAAACATGACCTTGCGTATCAAGCAAGGCTTCACATACGGCGATTGCCTCAGGAAAAGAGCCTGTCGTAGCCTCAAGTGCAGCGAGGAGCATATTTCCCAACACATGCTTTTCCGCAAATTCAAAACGATAGCGGAAGGCTTTTGTGAGCGGGTTTTTGGGATTCTTTGCAAAAGCCACGAGACATTTTCTTATATCTCCCGGAGGAGATACATTTGCTTCCTCGCGAAGTATTCCAGTCGATCCACCATCATCAGCCATGGCAACCACTGCACTTGTCTCTATTTCCATAGAAAGAAGGGTACGAATTGAAACGGGAGCTCCTGTACCTCCGCCAATAACAACTGCCTTTATAGGCTGCACTGATTCGGGAGTCGCTCTCCTATTTCGGATATGCTCAAGAGAGATATCCGCTGAAGCATCAACCTCGAAACGGTTTTTAGCCACGAACTCTCCCCCTACCTTAGCTTACGTTCTTCGTCGGTTTCAAAATCGGAGGCAGAAGCTTCAAGTTTAGTTTGAGCAAAGTGAATGTCACGATGCGCGATACTAACGCGATAACCCTCAGCTTTAAGATGCGTACCTGTAGCTTCAGCTAAGGCAACGCTGCGATGCTGCCCGCCAGTACAACCAACCGCAATCGCGAGCTGCTGTTTTCCCTCTTTGACATAACCCGGCATAACGCAATCAAGCAGCGCGAACCATGCCTTTAAGAACTCTTCTGTCTGAGGAGCATGCATCACGAAATCTCGCACGATGGCATCTAAGCCTGTCATGGTTCGCATAATCGGATCGTAATAGGGGTTTGGAAGAAAGCGCACATCAATTACTAAATCTGCATCAAGTGCGCTTCCATGCTTGAAGCCAAAGGAATACACCGTCACATTTAAGGAATCGAATTCGGTACCTTCATCAAATAGCTCTCGTATAGCTTTTTTAAGTTCTTGCGGAAGCATGTCTGAAGTATCGATAATGTCATGAGCAAGCTCTTTAAAGGGATAAAGCAGTGATCGCTCTTTTTGAATACCGTCACCGATTGAAGCTCCATCATCGCATAGTGGGTGCCGTCTACGACTCGATTTATAGCGCGCAATAAGTTTTTCGTCTGTTGCATCAAGAAAGACGAGACGATAATCAACCTGACTTTCTTCGAGACGTAGCAACTCGTCTTTAAGCTCGTTAAAGAAATCTCTTGTCCGCGTGTCGCAAACCACCGCAATTTTGCGATGAGCCCCTGTTTGACCCGGCATGCCTTCAAGGTCTAGCAAGTCCGCAAATAAACGAGGAGGAAGATTGTCGATGCAATAATACCCAATATCCTCAAGCGCATGCATCGCTTCAGTACGCCCCGCACCGCTCATGCCGGTAAGAATTACCAAATCTGGTTCGTGATGAGGCATACCTATCTCTCTTTCGTTCGTTGATTAGTGCTCATTATACTGCTTAAGTACCGCATATAAATCCTCTGCAACTTCTTCGGGCACAACATGCGCATCTTTGATGTCTTCAAGGGAAGCAGCTTTAAGGTTTTTGAATGATTTAAAAGCTTTTAAGAGTGCCTTCTTCCTCACTGGACCCAATCCAACAACCTCATCAAGAACACTAGCGGTCATAGCCTTTCCGCGAACTTCACGATGGAAGGTAATTGCAAAGCGATGAGCTTCATCTCGAACCTGTTTAACCAGATACAAGGAAGGTGAGCCAGAAGGCAGCACAACAGGGCCGCTTTCTTGCCAAGGAACAAAAAGTTCCTCGTCTCGCTTTGCAAGACCCGCGATAGAGATATCGTGTATTCCCAATTCTTCGAGTTGATTGATTGCGGCTGTTAACTGCGGTTTTCCACCATCTACAATTAGCAAATCAGGCTTTTGTCCGAAACGCTCGTCTTCCATTCGTTCAGGAGCATACCTGCGCGCAAGAACCTCACTCATCATGGCGAAGTCGTTTGCTTCGTCGCTTTGCATACGAATCTTAAATCGACGATATTGATTCTTGTCTGGTTTACCGTTGGTGAAAACTACCATGGAAGCAACTGAATGCTTTCCATGAATTGTTGAAATATCAAAGCATTCAATACGCATTGGCGGCTGTTCGAGGGCTAGCGCACTTTCGAGCTGAAGAAGAGCATCGTTAATTCGCTTATCCTCATAGTTGGTTCTCATCTTATATCTCATCAAGGTATGACGCGCGTTGGTTTCTGCCATATCGAGAATCTCAGCCTTTTCCCCTTTTTGAGGCACAACGAAACGAACTTTTGCTCCATGCACGCTTCCTAAACGCTCGGTAAGCCATTCTTCCATGATTTCTTGATCCTCGGGATACTTTCGTAAAATCACTTCGTGGGGAATTGAAGTTGTCGCGTCGTAATAGCGAAGCAAGAAAGCGTGCTGAAGATCTTCGTCTGGAACATCTTGTCCTCGATTCAGCACAAACTCGTTGCTGTTTATGATGCGCCCCTCCCGAAGCATAAATACATGCACTCCGGCAATTGTCTCTTCCCTAAAAAACCCGATGATATCGGCATTAAGACTACGTGAAGATACAACATGCTGCTTCTCGGTGAGTGAATTGATGGTATCGATGCGAGATTTAAGGCGTCGAGCGCGCTCAAAATCTAGATCATCTGCAGCTTCTCTCATTTCAGTTGTGAGCTCTTCGACAAACTCACGATAATTTCCAGAGAGAAATCGTTCAATTCGTTTAACATTTTTTGCATACTCTTCTACTGAGATTGAGCCGGTGCACACGCCTGGACCAAGACCGACGTGCGCATCAAAGCAAGGACGCACATTCTTGATGACGTCTTCAAGTTCGACATCTTCTGACTGAAGTTTGCGATTAATGCGCTTCCATTCGGTACACGAAGCAGCGCATATAGGTACTATCCTTCGCGCGATATCCACCATGTTTCTAGCAGCTCGACTATCGGTATAGGGACCAAAATAACGTGTAGACGATTTATGTCTTTCGCGCGTGTACTTAAGAACAGGAAAAGGATCACCTTTAGTAACTGCAATAAAGGGATAACTTTTATCGTCTTTGAAATCAGCATTAAAGAAAGGTGCATGTTGCTGAATAAGATTCTTCTCAAGAATTAGACTCTCATGCTCATTCTCTGTAACAATGTAGTCAAAGGAATCTATCTGATCGACTAAGAGAGGAATCTTGGCGCGATCGTCTTGAAAATTGACATACTGGCGCATGCGCGCTCGTAATTGTTTAGCTTTTCCCACATAAATAATCTCGCCCTCGACATTCTTCCATAAGTAAACTCCGGGTGATGTCGGTACTGAGGCAAGCTCTTTTTTGATGCTGTCCAACTTTGGATTCATGATTTTAGTATACGACATCATCCACAAAAGCTATGTGATGTTGAAACTTTAGAAGCAAGTCTTCATGTGCTCATTTGATATCATCAATCATGCCATGATGGATCTTTGCGAGAAATGGGACACAATGAGCAATGACGAGACGCTATTGAGTATGGATGAGTCCACCATTCTCTCAAACGACATCTCCAGACAAGACCATCAGATCCAATCCAATCACAAAGATACAGACATAGGCAAGGGATCGATGCTTCTTGACATCTATGACGTTCTAAGCGGCCCTATTGCCGGAGGAATGGGTCAGGTTTTCAGGGTCCATCATCAAAGCTGGGGCATTGACCTTGCTCTTAAACAACCCCACGCGCATCTCTTTCAGACCGACGAACAGGTCAGTGCATTTATTCACGAATGCGACGCATGGATAAATATGGGTCTACACCCTCATATCGTCTCGTGTTATTACGTGAGAGAGATTAATGGAATCCCCTCAATTTTTTCGGAATGGATGGATGGCGGCAGCCTAGCGGATTGGATAAAATCTGGAAAGCTGTATGAAGGCAGCATCGAAGACCAACTGAAAAGAATAGTCGACATTGCCATTCAGTATGCTCGTGGATTGAGCTATGCTCACGAAAACGGACTTATTCACCAAGACGTAAAGCCTGATAACGTTTTGCTAAGCCAAATCGGCACCGCAAAAATCGCTGACTTTGGCATAGTCAAAGCTCGAAGTGTCCTCTCTTCTGCGCCCGATGAAAATGCTTCGCACACCCTGGTTTCTAACAGTGGAGCTTATACTCCCGCCTACTGTTCACCCGAGCAGGAGAAAGGTGATTTGCTTACCCTAAGAACAGATATCTGGAGCTGGGGAGTTACTTTTCTCGAAATGCTTTTAGGCGACAGGCCTTGGAACAACGGTGTAGTAGCAGGAATGGGATATGAAGACTATTTTGAGTTCTCCCGTTTCCCAATCACACCAGCTATTGAAGCTATTTTCGATGATTGTTTCGAGCCGGAAGAGAAATTCCGATTCAAAGATTTTAAAGAAATAGAGACATCCTTACTTACGATTTACGAAGAAACGACGGGTTTGGCATATGAGCGAATAGAGCCAACAGCTGCAAAAGATACAGCAGACAGTTTAAATAATCGCGCTCTTTCATATCTCGATATGGATAAGGAGAGCAAGGCGGAAGAAACATGGAACCACGCACTTGCTCTTGAGCCCACTCATCTGGAATGTAACTACAATCTTGCTCTTCATTTGTGGAGAAATTCTCGCATTGATGATATTGAAGTGCTTAATCGAGTTTCACACGCAACAACGAGTGAGCTACATAAACAAGACTATGCCGTAGCACAAATCAACATGGAACGCGGTAACTTATCTGCTTCAGCTCAAGCGTTCGAATCAATTAAAGATAGCTTTGATGTTCGTAAAGAGCTTGACTTACTTGCGACTGAAGACCTTAATCACCTGGTTGAAGAGAGCTTTATTTCTCAGGATATTAAGTTTCAATATCCAGCACTTTTCAGCCCCGACGATCTTTACTTACTATGCAGGGGCAAACAAAACGGTCAATCCTACTTTTATCTTATTGAAAGAGCCACCAATCGTCTCATAAAACGCTACGAGGAAAAGTCCGGTTCTCCATTTCTCGCTCAAGGCAGAAGAGCGCAAGATTGTGATACCCCCATCCTCTGTTTTCACCCAGATGGTGGCTCGTTTTTTTCTGCCAACAAAACCATTATTCAATGGGATATAGAAACGGGAAACCAACTTCAACTTTGGGACAACTTTTCTGAAGATGTGAGCTGTATTGCCATAAGCGAAGATGGCAAGTATCTCGTAAGCGGACACTTTCAACAGGAAGCAGAGCCCCGATATCCTGTTTTGCGCACATGGGATATAGAAACCGGGACTTGTCTTGTTAGTGTATTGTGCGAGTCTGACGGATCATGCATCAAGGATATAGTGCTCAGTCAAAACGGCAGAAAAGCTCTCGTGCTCGTCGACAATCGTAACGCTTGTTTTATGTATGACACGATAGAAAAAGAAACCCTCTATAGGATTGGAGATCTTTTCGATTATACCGACACCATATCTACCAATATGTGTATTTCAGCAGATAAGAATATTGATACTGCCATTTTTGCTAGTAAAGACAACATGCTCGGTATATATGACCTTGTTCAACACTCGAACTACGCTACGCAGATTAAGGGATACAAAGGTACATGCGCTGCCGTTCTCTTTAACAACAACACCTCGATGCTCAGCCTGCATACTGACTACAAAACAGGAGAGATAAAGCTTTGGGAGACTGAAACCTTACGCTGTCTCTACACTTTCTCAACTGGCTATATGCCCTTCTCGCTCGACCTGAGTCACGACGAAACCACCTTCGTAGTTTCGTCAATGACCTTAAATGATGCCCCATCTTCTACTGCAGCTCTTATCCATCGCGTGCCTGCATCGCGGTTTAAGGCAAAGTGGATGCTAAGCAAAATTGAAACCGTAAGCGAACGCTTAGGAACCGAAGAATGTTTCGAGAGGCATATCAAAGACTTTGATGTAGCCCTCGAGCAAAAAGACATAGCGAAAGCTTTAGCACTCCTTGAACAAGCACGCTCTCTTCCCGGCTTCGAACATTCAAGGGCTTGCCACGATTGCGCACATAAAATTAAATCTTTCAGTCGGATAAAAAGATTAAAATCCATGTATACCGAGAGTACTTATCCGAAAGGCAGTCACCTGCCACAAGAATACTCTCCCCTCTTTTTCCATGACGATGTACCCCTGCCTCTTCAGGCACGAGCTTCTGTATATCATCCTGATGGAAATCATGTCCTAACAAATAATATGGAACTCATTAATATTGAAACCAAAGAAGTTGCGCTTAGGTATGACACTTCTGTCGTGAAGTAGGCCTCCACGTCAAACAATTATGCATCATATTCGCCAGACGGAGCATTACTTGCCGTATGCAATAGCCACAACGCAAAGACGTATCTTTTCAACGGACAAACGGGAACCCTCATAAAAGAGCTTAGCCTTCCTGATGATGAAATCAAACGGGTTGAATTCAGCCCAACAGGAAAACACCTCTTATGTGGTGGACAGATAAGACCTTACGCGAATAGGGCTTACTTACTTGATGCAGAGAGCTTTGAGCTAATTCGAAGCTACCACGGAAACAAATCTCAGTTTTGGTGGCTGAGCTTTTCGCCCGATGGACAGTTCTTCTTTACCGATGGCAAAGATAACACTATTCAGGGCTGGAATACTTTTTCTGGAGAGTGTGAGCACATCCTTCCTGGCCACAATGCAACATGCCTCTACGGTTTACTCAGTACAGAAGGAGATAGATTTTATTCCTACGACAATGATAATACTGGCATCTTGTGGAAACTGGATTGGGAATATGAATTCCCCGGATGGTCTGATTGGAATGACGAGGCCCTTCCCTATATTACATCGTTTTGTGCTCTACATCCTCAATGGACAGAAAGCGATTTTCTTCAGCTGCTTTCGAAGCTTAAGGATGTCGGTCTAGGCTGGATTCGCGAAGAAGGCGTGCTCGCAAAGCTGAAATCATTGTAGTTTTCATGGAAGCGCGCTTTATACATGGGGCAATGTTTCGTTTTCTTTAAATCTCCGTCAGCACATATACGGAGGTTCTATACTCATAGTCGTCAAAAAAGTACGTCCCTAGAGGAGGCAATAAATGAGTTACGTCGATCGTATTATCGAGCAGGTTAAGGAGAAAAATGCCAATGAGCCTGAATTTCTCCAAGCAGTAGCTGAAGTATTAAGCTCTCTTGAGCCTGTCATCGAGGCAAACCCAGCTTACGAAAAGGCTGGCCTTCTTGAGCGTCTTGTTGAGCCAGAGCGCGTCTTAATGTTTCGTGTTCCCTGGGTTGACGACGCAGGCAATGTGCAAGTAAATCGTGGCTTCCGCGTGCAATATAATAGCTGCCTTGGACCTTATAAAGGCGGGTGCCGCTTTCATCCTTCAGTAAACCTAAGCATTATTAAATTTCTTGGCTTTGAGCAGATTTTCAAGAACAGCCTGACCACGCTTCCTATGGGTGGCGGTAAAGGTGGTAGTGATTTTGATCCAAAAGGAAAGTCCGATAATGAAGTCATGCGTTTTTGCCAAAGCTTTATGACGGAACTATGCAAGCACATCGGAGCTGATACAGATGTGCCAGCTGGTGATATTGGTGTTGGTGGGCGCGAAATTGGCTACATGTTCGGTCAGTACAAGCGCGTAAAGAATGTCTGGGAAGGCGTTTTGACCGGTAAAGGCTTGAGCTACGGCGGATCACTTGCACGTACCGAAGCAACCGGCTACGGTCTCGTTTATTTCGTACAAGAGCATCTCACTACCCATGGAGATTCTTTTGAAGGTAAAACAGTAGCAATCTCAGGCTCGGGCAATGTGGCAATTTATGCTTGCCAAAAAGCACAATCACTTGGTGCAAAGGTTGTTACTATGTCAGACTCTGCTGGTTGGATCTATGACCCAAATGGAATCCAGCTTGACGTTGTTCAGCAAATTAAAGAAGTCGAACGTGGACGAATCTCTGAATACGCACAGCGGGTTGCTGGCGTAGAGTACCACGAAGGTCGTGGTGTCTGGAGCACTAAAGTAGATATCGCTTTGCCTTGCGCTACGCAAAATGAGCTCTTTATTGAGGACGCGAAAGCGCTCGTAGCCAATGACGTTAAAATCGTTGCCGAAGGCGCTAACATGCCAACAACTATGGATGCTACGGATTATCTCATTGAAAATGGAGTGGTGTTCTGCCCAGGAAAGGCATCAAACGCTGGCGGAGTCGCAACCTCAGGCCTTGAAATGAGCCAGAACTCAGGTCGACTTTCATGGAGCTTCGAAGAGGTCGACGAAAAGTTGCAGGGCATCATGAAAAACATTTACCACTCTGCTGCTGATGCTGCCAAAGAATATGGCCAGGAAGGCAACCTTGTAGTTGGAGCGAACATTGCAGGCTTCAAAAAGTTAGCTGATGCGATGCTTGCACAAGGCGTTGTTTAAGAAAATAAGCCAAATCACTCACTTTCGATTAACGAATTCCCGCAGGATCGAACATGATTCAGCGGGAATTTTCTTATCCCAAGAAAGACTTGCTTAATTTGCTGATAAAGTTTTTGCGGAAACTACCCCACTCGGTGAAATAAGTATTGCACCGACTGAGCCTATCACAGGACTCGAGATATAAAACGTATCGTTAATGCTTTCACCCATCACGAAGAGATTCTCATCAGAGGTAGATATCACAATATCAATACCGGAAACCAATTCAACAAGGCTTGGGTCTGGAACTACAGCAACAATGTAATCTACTTTGTATTTCTTGAGGGTGCTAACCTGGCGTTCAATTTTAAAGGCAGTGTCGGTTTCAGCAACACTAAAAACCCCAATTCTCTTTTCTCCCTTTTTTAGAATTGTTGTTTCTTCGTATTTTGAAGTATCGAGTGTGTCAAGCTTGAAGACCATCGATTTTTTCTCTTGATAGCTCTTAACTACCTCATCAATATCAAGCGTAAGCACCGTTTCAGTAACCGCACCTACATCCGTAATTACGTCCGAACTCGATATTTCTGAACCCGTAGATTGATTTTCCGAATTCGACTCGCTCTCAATCAGTGGTTCAAGCTCTTCATCTACTCCAGGACTAAGATCAAGCGATTCAGGAGGAGCTTCACCGAGGCTCAACAAGGAATCCTCTTTAGATGCATCTTCAGCTTCTGCCTCGCGTGCCTTTTTTTGAGCTGGGTCAATAGCACCTTCGTACACAATCGTGGTATAGCCCTCCATCGATCCTGTTGCATCGTCAATATTGGATGCCGCAACATTCCAGTTATGACCAATCATCAAGTATCCAATCAGACCACTGATTGCCAAAATGACCATGCCGAAAAAGACGACGAGTGCTACCTTATCGCGAGATTGTGATTCCATAAAACCTGATTATACTCTCTTAGCTCGCAAGCGCACTCATTCAAGCAAGAGGAGACGAAAACTTCAGATGAACGTACAAGACTACGCTGGTAAGATTTTTGCCAAAAATTGACCTGTATGACTTTGTTTTTCCCGCGCAATCTGCTCTGGAGTACCACTAGCGACGATGTGACCTCCTCGATCACCACCATCTGGTCCAAGATCAATAATATGATCAGCGCACTTAATGACATCTAGATTATGCTCGATAACAACCACGGTATTTCCTGCATCAACCAAACGCTCAAGAACAATGAGTAGTTGCCTCACATCCTCAAAATGAAGTCCGGTAGTTGGCTCATCGAGAATATAGAAGGTTTTTCCCGTTTGTCTGCGTTGAAGCTCACTAGAAAGCTTAACGCGCTGCGCTTCACCACCCGAAAGAGTAGTTGCAGGCTGACCAAGATGAACATAACCAAGACCCACATCATGCAGCGTTTGGAGCTTACGCTTAATCGAAGGGATGTTCTCAAAGAAAGCCAACGCTTCATCGACAGTCATCTCTAAGACATCATGTACATTCTTGCCACGATAGGTAACTTGAAGGGTTTCGCGGTTGTATCGCTTGCCACCACATACCTCACAAGGCACATATACATCAGGGAGAAAATGCATTTCTATCTTAAGCTGGCCATCACCCTTACAGGATTCGCAACGCCCGCCATTAACATTAAAAGAAAACCTTCCGGCGGAATATCCACGTGCCTTCGACTCTTGGGTTGAGGCAAACAACGAGCGAATGTCGTCCCACAAACCTATATAGGTAGCCGGGTTTGAACGAGGAGTTCGTCCGATGGGGCTTTGATCAATATTGATAATTTTATCTAGTAAATCTACCCCTTTAATCTTGCCATATTCACCCGTGCGCCTTCGAGCATGGTGTAGGCGGTTTGCTAGAGCTGGAGCAAGAGTATCGGTGATAAGCGATGATTTTCCAGACCCCGAAACCCCGGTAACCACCGTAAGTTCTCCAATAGGAAACTCGGCAGTAATATTATGCAGGTTGTTTTCTTTAGCTCCCGAGACAACAACCGCACCACGATTTGGTTTTCTACGTTTTTCGGGAATAGCAATACATCTTCTGCCACTGAGATAATCAGCAGTCAGCGAATTTTTGGCAGAAAGAATTTGCTTGGGCGTACCCTGAGCAACAACTTCGCCGCCATTTTCGCCAGCGCGCGGACCCATGTCGACGACATAATCAGCATGTAATATGGTGTCTTCATCATGCTCTACCACAATTACCGTATTGCCCAAATCGCGCAACCGTTCAAGTGTAGCGATAAGTCGTTCGTTATCTCGTTGGTGAAGGCCAATTGATGGCTCGTCGAGAATATAGAGAACCCCCATGAGTCCCGCTCCGATTTGTGTGGCAAGACGAATTCGCTGTGCTTCTCCGCCAGAAAGTGTAGAGGTAGAGCGCTCAAGCGTTAAGTAATCAAGTCCAACATCAACAAGAAACCTCAAGCGTGATTTGATTTCTTTTATTATTGGAATAGCAATCTGCGCATCTGCACCCTGAAATTCTAGCTTATCGAAGAAATCAAACGACTGAACTGCACTCATCTTCGTAACCGCGTGGATGTCTTTTTCGCCAACAGTGACAGCTAAAATCTCGGGCTTGAGACGTTTACCACCACAAGTTTGACAAGGTATGATAGAGAAATATTGCTCGTAGCGCTCGCGTTGCTTATCGCTAGAGGCTTCCTTGTAACGATGCATAACCGCGCCGCAAGCACCTTCCCAGTCGATATACCAGTAGGTCTCGCGACCGTCTACTGTTACGTAATCGACTCGAACTTTTTCTCCTTCGATTCCAAACAGAAGAGCGTCTTTAAGCTTTTGCGGCATGTCCTCAAAGGCAGTATCGACGTCAACATCAAAATGCTTCACAACTGCCCTGAGAACTTGTGGGTAATAATTACCCGTAGTAAAAGGAGCGATGACTCCTTCTGCGAGCGTTTTAGAGGGATCTGGAACGATGAGACTTGGATCTACCTCTTCTCTGCTTCCGATACCAAGACAATCTGGACAAGCGCCGTATGGAGCATTAAAACTGAAATCTCGCGGCTGCAATTCGTCAATGGAATGTCCATGCTCAGGACAAGCTAGGGCAAGTGAGAATACATACTCACCTTCGCGGAGCACCCCTTTAGCCCCCGTAGTGATTGGGGCATCAGAGAGAGGCTTACCCTTATCGTCTAGCACTTGAACCAAAACGCGACCGTCTGCAAGTCGCGTTGCCATTTCTACGGCTTCGGCAATTCGACTAGCGGATTCTTTCTTCAGTACAACTCTATCTACAACTACATCGATAGTATGCTTGAACTTTTTATCGAGAACGATGTCTTCGTCATCAAGCTTTCGCACGATACCATCAACGCGAACACGCGCAAAGCCTTCTTTTTTCAGGTCTTGAAAAAGTTTAGTAAACTCTCCTTTTCGCCCCACAACCACGGGTGCAAGAATAAGTGCACGTAAGCCTTCGCCAAGAGCAAGCACTTCGTCGGTTACTTGATCTGTTGTTTGCTTTTTTATGACACGGCCACATTCAGGACAATGTGGAATACCTATTCGCGCATAAAGAAGTCGAAGATAATCATATATTTCGGTGACGGTACCCACCGTTGACCGGGGGTTTTTGCTTGTTGTTTTTTGATCGATGGAAACAGCAGGCGATAATCCATCAATACTGTCAATATCTGGCTTATTTGATTGACCAAGAAACTGACGTGCATAGCTGGAAAGACTTTCAACATAGCGTCGTTGACCCTCTGCATAGATAGTATCAAACGCAAGTGAACTCTTTCCTGAACCAGAGAGGCCGGTGATTACCACCAGCTGATCGCGTGGGATATCTAAGTCGACATTTTTAAGGTTGTGTTCACGTGCACCTTTAATACGTATTGAATCTTGAGCCATGGAAATCCTTATTCGCTTTCTTAGCCGTCTTACCCGTAAGCCAAATCACCCTTACAGTAAGTTTCAAATATGACCAACTACTGATTTTAGCTCAGAAGGGCTCGAAAGCATTCTGCAAACAAGCTCAATACGAAAGCGTACATTTGTTTTACATAGCTTGTTCGCTTTTTCACCTGAGCTACATGGAGACGCTAAAGGTTTAAGCCTTCATCTTTGATTTTTCATCTATTTTGACAATCTCAAGCATCTCTTCGAAAGGAACGGCTGGAGAATACAGATAACCCTGGAAATAGGTACAACCAAGCTCATGCAAAAGGTCTCTTTGCTCTCGCGTTTCCACATATTCGGCAAGTACCAAGAAGTTAAGCTGCTCAGACAGGCGCGTGATAGCTGAAACTATCTCGGCGTAGCGTGCGTTTTCCATTACTCCTCGCGCAATTGAACCATCAAGCTTAACAATGCTGAAGGTAGAAGTTTCTAAATACTTGAAGGAAGTATGACCCATTGAGAAATCGTCGATAGCTAAGGGAATTCCCGCGTCTACGAGTTTGGTCAAAAGTGAAGTCGTAGTTTTGTTGAGGGTTAAGGCATCATGCTCAGTTGCCTCAATCACGAGACGGCCACTATCAAGATTTCTTTCTTCTACGCCACTAATAGCTTTGTTTACAAAACTCACGTTTTGCAATGCGCGTGCTGTTGAGTTTACGCTTATTGCAAATTTCTTATCTATCATTCCCGCATTCGCAATACGTTGTGCCTGCTGAGCGTCTTCGAGCGCCTTTTCAAGCACCGCAGACTCAAGCTCTTCAATCATGCCAATCTCTTCTGCAAGCCTAACGATGAGCGGCGGGTACATCATTCCGTGTACAGGATGGTTCCACCTGAGAAGCGCTTCAGCCCCCACACCCTTATCATTGATATCAAATTGGGGTTGATAATATAAATCGAAATTCTTTTCATTGATAGCCCTACGTAAGTCCTCAGACAAAGCGCGCACTAAAAGCCCTAAGGTGCCTGGCAAAGTTGTTAAGACCAGATTGCCACGGTCAAATTCTGCCTCTTGGAAGCGTGACAAAAGCCCTTGATATTCATTTTTCTCAGACATCTCAAGAGTTTTTTCGTAAAGACGGAGAAAAGGAAGATAAATAAACATTCCTACCACAAGACATACTGCCTGCAAAACAGCGCCTGCGATCGAGCCCGTCGCAAAATATCCTCCAAATATTGGCGGGGTAATCCAAGACGTCTCGACCGTAACATAAGGTACCAGCCCAAGCGTCATAGCGAAGTAGGTGATAACAATATTGACAATAGGGACCAATATAAAAGGAATTATCATCGTTGGATTCCAGATAACTGGAAGACCGAATAACATGACTTCGCTAATATTAAAGACCATGGGTGCTGCTGCGTACCCAGACAGCTTCTTCATGTTTCGATGACGTCCAAAAATAAGTACCGCCAACAATAAACTGAGAAGCGCACCGGCACCTCCAATCGAAGCAAAAACGTCTAGCGAGGTTTTTGTGATGACGTGTGTTGCCGATTCTCCTGCAGCAATCAACTCGGCATTAAGCGCAGTACCTGGCAGGAAAATATCTTGTGCAACGCCATCAAGCATGTTGCCACCATGGATACCAAAGAACCACATGAGATTATTGAGAAAGAGATAAAGAATTCCGCTTCCAAGAGAATCGGTATCTGCAGGGAAAAACGAACTAATACCGATAAAGAAAAGCTCCTCAAAACTATCCACACCAAACGCGAAAGAAATAGCTGAATTGATTGCGGTTGCGGTAAGAACCACGATGATGACAGGAAACACAGCTGTAAGTGCTCGATTGAAAAAACTGTCGGCGGCGCTGCTATAAGTTCTGTGGTAACGGGTTGGTCGATGAATAATTCGGCAATATATCACCGTCGCAAGTAGACTCGCAAAAATTGCCACGAACAAAGACCGCGTACTCAGAACCGAGATAGCGAAGTTTTCGCTCCCAATTCCTACGAGGGCCAAATATGAGCCTACTGCTGCAAAAGGGGCTCCCTGAGTAAAGAAATCACCGTGCTTTTCTGCATAGACCTGCGTATAGCTAACACTAATACTAAAAGCTACGTAAAGAGAGAAAACGCCTAGGGTAACGAAATGAACAGCCAAAAGAAAGTCGGTGAAGAGTGGAAACTCAGCAATGAGGTCTTGGTATGCAGGAACAGGCAGGTTTAAAAAGACAACGCAAAAGGAACCGATTAGAAGAATCGGAATCGTCAAAATAGGACTGGCATGACCCCCTGAATCTGATCCAACCCCAGTGTTAGGAAATAGATAGAATTCGACACTGAAGGGAAAGGACCAGACAATGAAAAAGACACGCTACACCACAGAGCAGATCA
>JBMNSJ010000007.1:0-56660 GCA_050945135.1 Raoultibacter sp. | reverse complement strand
GGATACGAGGGACGATATCTATATACAAGACAGCTCACACACCTTGAGGCAAGGCCTTTCCTTCCTTACTGGGATAGGATTCGATATGCAAACATGACCAGGCATTTGCACATGGTGGTTTAACATAAAGGTACTCCTTTTATATGAGGTGGCTCATCATCGTATGTGATGTGCCCGGTGTAGTTATAAGTATGCGGTTGCGCGTGCAGGTGCACTAGCAATTCTGATATGAATTTCCGGCAATTATTGGTTGCGGCACACGAGTTTCGGGGGTATGAGTCTATCACGCTAAAAGCTGAGGTAAAGGGTCCTTCACTAGGCTTTAACACAAACAACATCGCGTGTGCCAAGAGCGCACGTGTTTGTGCGCTCTTTTGAGCTTTTCGATTATGCACCCCTTCCGGTAGTAGCCTCGGTGATGGATTCAAGGGGAAATGGCGGAGTTTTCATCGCTTGCGAAGCAATCGACACAAGAAGTGAGGCATTGTCATCTGCTGCTATTCGGTTCGACTTAAGAGTGCCACACGATGTGCATCGATGGATAAGAGCCCATTCTCCATCCTTGCGTACCCATACGCCAATGGGCTCCATAATGCCGTGACAAAGCGATGTGCGATCGCCTGGATGATTGTCGACATGAACGCTTGAGAGGCAATGAGGGCAGTGATTGCGATGCTTACTGCCTGCTGCATCAGGTGATACCCATCTTCCACATTCTGCGCATTGAAAGCTCTCGGCGCATGCTTCGTGTCGGTAGTCAGTTTCTTTAAGCTGTCGTATCGTCTTTGAAAGCTCTTTGAGCCATTGCCTCTTTTCCTGCATGAAGCCTTCCTTATCCTCGCTGAAACGAGTTTCCTGTTTAAGTTTTTGATAGCTCTCCCAGCGCGTAGGTGAAAGCTCTCCGTTTCTAATAGCAGCCTTGATGGCACAGCCTGGTTCGCTTTGGTGGCGACAATCGTTAAATTTGCACGCCCCAAAATACTGCTCGATATCAAAAAAGCTCTTATCGAAAGCATCTGATCCTTCCCATATGCCTAGTTCTCGCATCCCTGGCGTGTCAATAACCAGAGTCCCGTTCGGTAGCTTGAAGAGTTGACGATGGCTTGTAGTGTGTTTGCCTCGTCCATCCTTTTCGCGTAAAGCTCCTGTTTGCATCAGTGTTTTGCCGGCCAAAGTGTTTAGCAGACTCGATTTTCCGACTCCTGACGACCCTAGAAGGACAACGGATTTTTGTGGCTTCAAATACTCATTAAGTTCGTTAAGGCCATAGCCAGTATGAGCGCTAATCGCGATGACGCCGGTATAGGGAGCAAGACGTTCTACCGTACGTATATAGGAAGAGCAATCGGCGACGGCATCAGCCTTTGTGAGGATTATTGCCGGTATAGCGCCTGAATGCCAAGCGAGAGTAAGGTAGCGCTCAAGTCTTCTTTCGCTGAAACCCCGATCAAGGCTTTGCATGATGAATACATAATCAAAGTTGGCAGCGATTTGCTGTTTGCGAAAGCCAGAGGAAGACGGATCTCGCCGAGAAAAACACGTTAACCGCGGAAGCGTTTCAAGTATGCGGCTTTCTCCGTTAGTGTTGTGTTCGATCATCACGTAATCACCCGTAATAGGGAAGTCTTCGCTGCTGTCTCGATATGAGCTGGGTTTCGCAATCGCCCACCCAATACCGAATTCACTTACGATTTCGAATCGTCCTCGATGGCACGCAATGATACGAGCAGGAATACCTTTATTGTCGATATTGTAATTCGATTGCTCGAATCCGTAGTTTTTTAAGTTCATGGTGTTCTCTTTCCGCGCCTTTCTGCGCGTTTGTTCTTCTGGTTGATACTCCTTTCTAAAGGCTTTTACGAGAACCGAGCGACCATACATGGAGAGATGTGCTTGTATAGCTCTGCATTGCAGATACAAAAATCAACTGTTATGAGTTTTGGAAAAAGGAAGGGCTTACTATCTGATTGCGTAGCCCCGTTAATCATTATTCATACGAGCTGTTACACGAGAGATAGAGAATCTTGTGCGCAAGATCTTACTCACCATGCCACGGTATTCGGTTTAAGAAAAAGCCACCTTAAAAACCACCGTCATACAACAACTCCTTTAGGGCTTCACGATAACTAAGGTATTAATTAATACACTACCCGCTATTTGATTGCAAGGTTTTTTAAGCTATTCTTTGGGTTTTGCTTAAGAGCTTCCGATAAGTGCAGGTGGGAACTGATAATGGATTATGAAATCGATAAAGTTATCAACCACGTGAAGGCGATCTTCATCAACACGATAGCTAAGATAGACTTGATGGAAATCGATGGGTGCCTCACGAATTGAAAGAAGCACAATTGATTCGAAGGATTTTGCCAAGAAAGAATAGGCAAACAGCGCCACCGAATCAGGATCAGCGGTTACCAAAGAGCACAAGGTAATTTCATCGTTGTAGGACAAATCGACATCGAGGTTTCTTCCCTTTATAAGGCTGGCTAGCTCTTCGCTTACCGGACTATCTGAGTGATAAGAAAGAATGTGATAGGGCTCGAGTTCGTCAAGTGAAATAACACGCCGTGAAGCCAGAGGATGGTCTTTGTGAACTCCTACAGCAAGTTCTTGCGACCAACACGGAACAGAGTGAATGGCTGGGTCATCGCCGAGCTTGCCTGCAAAGGCCACATCAAGACTTCCATCTTTGAGCTGTGCGAGCAAGTTAGCGGTAAAGCCTTGCTTGAAATTGATTTGGACATTCGTGTTGATTGAATCACGAAAATCGGAAATCGCTTTAGACCAGTACTTTCCCTGCATTGCGTAGACGGTTCCGATATTGAGAGTTCCGTTTATGCGCCCAGCTTTTTCTTGGACAACTTCGATACCCTTGTTAAGTGCGTTGAGGGCAGTACACACGTATTCATAGAAATCTTGGCCATATTCGGTGAGTTCGGTTACGCGTTGGTTTTTCTTGAATAGAGGAACACCAAGCTCTTTTTCGATTTGAGAAATAGCGACAGAAAGTGTCGGCTGTGCAATAAAAAGCTCTTGAGCAGCTTTTGTGTAATGTTTTACCTCAGCGAGTTTCTTGAAATATTGCAAATGCGAAAGATTCATGCGGGCTCCGTATCCTCGCTCACAAGTATAATCCATTGACATGATATTTCAATCGGCGTAATAAGCACCTGTGGTGAAAAACTCAAGGGAGTCGGATGCCTCCTCCTTACGGTTGCAGCTCGCGAAAAAAAACAACCACGACCATAATGATCGTGGTTGCAAATGTTTCTCGTGCTCGAGATTTGATTGTTAAAGCAGCACTTACTTAATTTCGACAATCTGCTTTGCATCGGCAGAATCAAGAATAGCGTTGATAACCTTGAGTGTTGCAAGACCATCAGCTCCGGTACAGCGAGGTTGCGTCTCGCGACCAGCGCAAAGATCAACGAAGTGCTCAAGCTCTGCTGTCATAGGATCGTTCTTCTCAATCTCGAAGTGCTCCTTTTTGAGCTCTTCGCCCCAGCCGTAAGCGCCTTCTTCATAGTAGTAGAAGTCCATATTGGGGAACCCGAGTGAGCCCTTGGTGCCGAAGAAGTGAAGTGAATTCTCACCGGGGCACCATTTGAAGAAGTGATTTTCTTCGGCGGCGAGGTCGTAGTTCCAGGGGCCAGGCGTGCCATCAGAAATAAAGTAGCTGGCGGTTGGACCCTCGGCGAATTCAAAAATTACCGAAACTGAGTCTTCAATCTCGTTGCCGCGAATGGTATTACGGGCTGCGGCATATACTCGCTCAACAGTCATGCCGGTAGTGAAGTTGAAATCGTCAACGTCATGGACGGCATTAATCAAGAGGGGGCCGCCACCTTTTTTGGTGTGCCACTCGACATCGTAGTAAGAGTAAGGTTTGGCAATTGCATAGCTTCCCTGAACACCAACCAAATCACCGAGCTTGCCTGACTCAATGAACTCACGAAGGAAGAGGAACTTGCTTGAAGAGCGACGATGGTGACCGATGAGAAGAACGGCACCAGCTTCATCGCACAGGCGGATGATTTCTTCGGCTTCTTCAACAGTGTTAGCAATAGGCTTCTCAAGCAAGATGTTTTTGATTCCTGCATCAAGGGCAACCTTAATTGATGGAACGTGGAGTGAGTTAGGAAGAGCAATAGCGACTGCATCGAGATTTTCTTTCTGGATAAGTTCGATGTAGTCCTCGTAGAGTTTAACGCCAAGCTCGTCTGCAACGCCTTGAGCCTGCTCACCAAAACCAGCAACAGCTACAAGATCGAGTTCGTCCATAACCTTTGCGTCGCGCGCGAGTTTGGAACCTTGGTTAGTGCCGAGAACGGCAAAGCGGTATTGTTTCATAAGAGCTCCCTTCAACAAGTGAGAAAAAGTGATTAGATAAATAGTCAGCCGAGTAAATTCTTACGAGAAGAACTTCTCTTCGATATAGGAAACAGGCATTTCTTGTCCGGTCCAGAGTTTCTCTCCAATTGCTGCCTGCCACAAAAGCATTCCGAGGCCAGGAACAATCTTGAGGCCACGTTCTTTTCCGGTCTTCAAAAGAAGGGTTTCACGTGGGGCGTAGACGGTGTCTGCAAGAGCGAGGCCGTCATGCATGAACTCTGCAGGAAGTGGGCTTTGGTCTTCCATAGGTGCCATACCAACACGAGTAGCATTAATGAAGAGAACAGATTCGCTCACTGATTGCTTCATTGCTTCTTTGTCAGCAAGGTCGAAAAGACGAATCTTGCAGCCCGTTTTCTCGGAAATCTCAGCGACGCGTTTTTCGGTTGCGTCAAAGAAATCGTCTTTCATATTGTAGACATCAATTTCTGCAACGCCATCGAGGGCAGCCTGACAAAAGATTGCAGAACCTGCTCCGCCTGCTCCAACCTGCGTAATTTTTTTACCGATTACGTCAACGCCGTGCTCTTTGAGATTGCGCATGAAACCAGCGCCGTCAGTGTTGTGTCCAGTCGAGCGACCGTCTTTAACAACAACGGTGTTCACTGCACCCATGAGTTCGGCGGCAGGAGAGAGCTCGTCGAGGAATTCGAGTACATGAGTTTTGCAAGGCATCGTTACATTGAATCCAGCAAAACCCATTGTTGTCATAGCGGGAACAACTGTAGCTAGCTGCTCAGGAACAACATCGTATACCAAGTAGACGTAGTCTAAACCTAGTTTCTCGAATGCAGCGTTGTGCATGCCCGGAGACATTGAGTGCTCGACTGGGCTTCCGATGAGTCCGATGGTTTGGGTATGCCCGGAAATCCGTTCTTTTTCTCCCATTTCCGCTCCTTTACAAAGTGGGGTGGTTAGTTTTTCACTGTCTTTAATTGTGTACGCCGTTCGCCGAAAAGTCTAATAGTTAGATTATTTTTTATTGAGATTTACTATCAGGAAAAGTAATAAAAGGGATCAGATTGCTTCACCTACATCTTGTTTACTACAAGGTAGCCGTGTCAAGAGTGATGGTGAAGGGTCCTTGATTAGTGAGGCTGACCTCCATCATTGCGCCGAAAACTCCACGCGAAACATGCGAGACCTGTTCGTGCGCGCGCTTTATGAAGTACTCATACAGTTCTTCTGCTCGATCGGGTGAACCGGCTTCGGTAAAGGATGGTCTATTCCCTCGCTTGCAATTTGCATAAAGAGTGAATTGGGAAATGATGAGAAGCTCTCCGGCGACATCGATGAGAGATAGGTTTGTTTTGCCGCGCTCATCCTCAAAAATGCGCAGTTTGATAATCTTTGCGAGTAGTTTGTCTGCCGCCTGCTCATCATCATCGTGTCCAACGCCAAGATAAACTACGTAGCCGGTATTGATTTCACCGCAAATCTTATCGTCCACACTAACCCGCGCTTGACTTACGCGCTGAATAACTGCCCTCAATATCACTCCTGCCCTAAAAGAACCGGGTTAACATAGCGTGCCCGTCCTTCGGTTTTCTTTCCGCATTGTATCGCATGGGGAGGGCAGCGGTGGATGCAGGCATAACATTGGGTGCATCCATCTGCCGACCAGTGAGGTCCTGCGTCGTCAACGCTGATGGTGTTGGTGGGGCAGATTTCGGCACACTGTCCGCATTGGGTGCAGGTTCCTAAGGTGTAAAAATCAGAGGTTGAACGATGTTTTGAGTCTTTGCAGCTGAATTGCGACATAAGAATACCAAAGGGGTTTCTTGACTCTTCGAAACTACGTTCCCGCTGGGCGATTTTTTGAGCAACCTTACACGTTTGGCTGCGAGCATCTTCAAGAAGTTTGCGCTGTTTTTCGCCCTCGGCAGGAGAGTAGAGAGTGATGCAGGAGCCAACATGGGTAATGCTGAACGAGGCATCGAGCTTGACCCCCTGGTGTGTCTGCAGTTTTTGAGCAAAGAAGCGTGCGGTGTTTCCCACAAAGGCGCTGCAAGTGAGAACAAGATAGCTATAGTTAGGTTGGATTTGTGCCCCCTGACTATCGCGAAAATGTGCCATCTCCAGAAAACGATCCATTATGGGAGGAGTCGTCCAGGCATGCGTGGGGCATACAAATCCCAGGGTTTCGTTGTGGTCCACGACATAATCAAGGCGCCCATGCTTGATACCCTGTCCGATGTCGATCAGGGTATCTCCTGTGCTCTGCGCGATGATTTGTGCAGCATCTAACGAGTTGCCGGTCCCAGTGAAATAAAAGAGCATATCGACCCCTTTCAAGACTTAAGTATAGGGAGCTCTATGAGGACTGTCAGCGCATTCTCTGTTTTGTAGTAGTGCCGTTGTCAATTTGAGATTTTCGCTTACTATGTTTGTAGGCAACTGATAAAGGAGTGCTACAACTTGGAGCCTTTTATTACCGTAGGGCAACAAACAAGTGCCGAGATAGTCGAAAAGAAGAGTCGCTTCATTGCTCACATCGCTCCAGTGAGTTCTGAAGAGGATGCCCTGGCTTTCTTGGAGAACGTTCGCGCTGAGCATCGGATGGCTCGGCACAACGTGTACGCATACATTCTTCGTGAGGGCAAACGCATGCGTTATTCAGATGACGGTGAGCCTTCAAAAACCGCAGGAATGCCAGTTTTGCAAACGCTTCAGCATGCTCAGCTTAGCGATGTGATAGTTGTTGTCACTCGCTACTTCGGCGGAACCCTTCTGGGAACAGGAGGGCTCGTTCGTGCATACACTCAAGCCACACAAGAGGTGATTGAAGAAGCCGAGTTGGTCCAGATGTCAGTGTGTGTCGATTTTACTTTGAAAATCCCCTACAGTCTCTATGATCAAGCGGTGCATATATCAAAACACCCTGATGTAAGAGTGCTCGAATCTAACTTTGCAGAAGAGGTAAGTTTAAGCTTGGTTGTTCGTGAGGAAGCCTCCGCATCAATGAAGGAGAAGTTTAACGAGCTTTTGCGAGACCAGGGTGTTCTTATCATTTCTGATCCCTACCAGTTTCCTTTTTAGGCAAGCTCTTTCGAGTCTTCGCACGTACTTAGGGAGCTATTCCTCGTAGAGCAAGACGTTAAGCTCAGCCTTGCATTGTCTATGTCAGCAAAATAATGAAATAAAGTATTGACCCTTACCTTACGTGATAGTTTACTCTTACGGTAATGCTTGGATTTGAGCAAGGAGCAAAACGTGGAAAGCGGAAAGAAATACTCGGTGCATGAGCTCGCTAAGATGTCGGGAATAAGCGTTAGGACGCTTCATTATTACGATGAGCTCGGACTGCTACCTGCGCGCAGAAAGAGTAACAACTATAGGTACTACGATTCCGCAGAAGTTGATCGTCTGCATCAAATATTGCTCTATCGAGAGTTTGGAATGGAGTTGGATGCAATTAGAGAAATTCTTGATGAGCCGAACTTCAATGCTGTTCAAGCCCTGGTAGAGCACCGTTCCAAGCTGGTTGCGCAACAAAAAAGACTGGACATGTTGATTGCGGGGGTGGATAAAACCCTTTCGCATATACAAGAAGGAGTAGATATGACTGACTCAGAGAAATTTGAAGGATTTAAGAAAGAGCTAATCGAAGAAAATGAGCGTCTCTATGGCGCCGAGATTAGAGAAAAATATGGAGACGAAGAGATTGATGCAAGCAACGCCAAGCTGATGGGACTTTCCCAGGAGCAGTTTGCTCGTTCGCAAGCCATAGAAAAGGAGATGCGCGTCTTGCTTGAAAAAGCAATGGACGAGGGCGATCCTGCAGGAGCATCTGCACAGGAAGCGTGTGACTTACACCGTCAGTGGCTGTCCTTCTACTGGAAAGAAGGCATGTATAGCAAGCAGGCTCACCTTGGGCTTGGCGAGATGTATGTCGCAGATGATCGCTTTAAAGCATACTACGATGAGCAGCGCGCGGGTACTGCTGAGTTTCTCCGGGATGCATTGGCAATTTATTGCAGTAAGTAACAGAGTGTAGGAGCTAAAACCCTGTGTTTAGATGTTCTGCTCGGCTTCGTATTGTTTGCGCCTGAGGATGACTTCATCTTTTGTGATGGTGGGAATGCGAACAAGCATAAGATAGAGCAAGAAAAGTGCAACGGCGCCTAGGATAAGCCATACATACCAGCGTGGTACAAAATAGGCGCTGATGCCCATAACCGCATATGAAAGTACAAGAATACGAACCTTGGTGCCCACATCGATGCCGCCTGCATCTTTGAAGGGCACTACGTATGCACGATACACTTTGGTAGATTGTATCCAGGCGTGGAGCCGGGGTGATGATTTCGCGAAAAGAAAAGTTGCGAGCAGAAGAAACGGCGTAGTTGGAAGGACGGGCACGAAGACTCCGATGCAGCCAAGTGCACAAGCGATGCAGCCACAAATAAGCAAAAGATGTCGTTTCATAGGTGCTCGTATCTGTCAGAATCTAATATGATAGACAGTATAAAGAAGAAGATGCGCTATCGGGGAAATGTTACTTTTTCGGTGCAAGTTTTCGGTGAATTGTTTATCATAAAGAAGTTTACATCAGCGTAGATAAGCACAAAAGCGGTCTTTGCGAAAGGATGCAGGAGTGATTGACGAGATACATGCACGCGACATCGCTCTCATAAAAGAAGCCACCCTGGTTCCATCAAAAGGTTTAACGGTGCTCACCGGAGAGACCGGAGCGGGAAAGACGGCTCTGCTTTCGGCATGCAAGCTATTGTGTGGAGAGCGCGCTGATTCGAGCATGGTTCGAGAAGACGCTGGCGAACTCAGCGTTGAGGGACGCGTTTTTTCGGGTGACGAAGAGTGTGTCGTTTCACGCCGAGTAGGAAAAGATGGTCGATCGCGCGTGTCGATTGATGGATCCTTGGCAAGCGTCAAAGAGCTGCAATCAAAAATCGGACCACTCGTTGACCTTTGTGGGCAGCATGAGCACCAGCAGCTTTTAAAAACGGGCACGCATGGTCTTGTGTTTGATGCCTGGGCTAAGCAGTCGCTTGACGTAGCACTCGATGCTTATCAGCAATGTTTCTCGGATTCGCAAGAGGCAGCAGCAGAGCTTGAACGTGTTCGTCAAGCTTCGGAAGCGTCTTCTGCTCAGCTTGATCAAGCACGGTTCATCCTACAAAGAATAGATGAGCTTAATCCTCACGAAGGTGAATACGAGGAGTTGGCGGCTGTTTTATCAAAGGCAGAGCATGCAGAAGCACTTGCCCGCACCGCCGATACAACTCATGGCTTAATTTCTGGCGAAGGTGCAGCTATCGATGCTGTTCAGCAGGCAGCTTCTATGCTTGAGTCGCAATCATCAATCGATGAAAATCTGGGTGCATATGCTCAAAGCTTACGCGAGGTTGTTTTTGTGTTGGAAGATGTTTCGCGCGAGGCGCGGGTGTATCGCGACTCTATTGATTTTGATCCGCAAACCTTGGAAACGAACCAGGAACGCATGTCTTCACTTCAGGGTTTGATGAGGCTCTACGGTCCTCGTATAGAAGATGTGCTCGCGAAGCGGGCGGAGGCAGCTGAGCTCATTTCTCTTGTCGATGAATCTTCTGAGCGCGAAAAGCATGCGCAAAAGGTGCTGGATGAAGCAGAGCGTGCGTTAAGTAAGGCCGCAGATACGCTCGATGCAATCCGAAATGAGAGGGCTCCAGAGTTTAACGAAGCAGTAAACGCGCAGCTTTCGCAGCTTGAGATGGCAGGCGCATCTATTGTGTGCACGATTGAGCGTCTTGACCGTAAGCAATGGACGAAGCGCGGGCCATCGCATATCGAGTTTTTATTTAAGGCTTCAGAAAACATGACGCCACGTCCCTTGAACCGAATCGCATCGGGCGGCGAGATGAGCCGCGTAATGCTAGCTATCAAGGTTGTCCTCGGAAACGCTGATGAAGTTGAAACCCTCATTTTCGATGAAGTTGATGCTGGTGTCGGGGGAGCAGCGGCGGTGGCGCTCGCCAAGGTGTTAGGCGAGTTGGCAAAATCCCACCAGGTTATTGTGGTGACTCATTTGGCACAGCTCGCTGTTATGGGTGATGTGCATTATCAGGTAGTCAAACGTGCCGGCAGCGCAGGGAAGCTTCCCGAAACAGAGCTTGTTGAGCTTGGCAGCGAAGCCCGCGTCGAAGAAATTGCTCGAATGCTTTCGGGTGAACTGAGTGAAGCTTCGCTCAGGCACGCAAAAGAAATGCTAGCTTCGCGCTAATTAGGCGTTTCGAAAAAATCGCTACGCAAATAGAGCATCGATTTCTCAGCGTTTTGAGTTACGAGTCCTTTTCCTGACCGTTCTTGTTGAAACTTGAAAAAAACTAATTCAGTTATCTGATCTTTTTAGCTTCAGAAAAACGTATAATGAGCCAACAGTGTTTGAGGGGAAGAAATGGGGAAACATGAATACTCTAAGCAAGTTAGAACAACATTCATCGAGCAAGATAAAGCGCATTACCACGCTGGTACTTGTGGTGGGCCTGGTGGCGCTTTTGACGGGGCTTGTAGGCTGTTCATGCAGTAGCGAAGAGCCAAAGAAGGAAGAATCGAAGTCGGCAGAAACAGTTTCGGCGCCAAATGTGGTCGGCATGACCAAAGATGACGCTCAGAGAGTTATTAAAGATAACGGATTCACTTTTGGAAAAACGTCGGAAGAAAATAGTGAAACCGTGCCAAGCGGCAACGTAATCAGTCAAGATCCAAAAGAGAAGTCAGAGGTCAAAGCAGGTGCAACCATCAATCTCGTCATCTCTAAGGGCTCTGCCAAAGCTCCCGAGCAGGTTACGGTACCTAATTTGACAGGAATGACACAGACGCAAGCAGAAAAAGCACTTCTTGACTTGAAGCTTGTGCCCATGCCCGGAGATCCAGTGGTCTCAAATGATGTCGCTGCAGGCACGGTACTTCAGCAGTCAAACGCTGCAGGAACTTCAGTTAACGTGGGAACGACAATTACCTTTGTTGTTGCTTTGGGCGCCGATATTGTGGCAGTTCCCAATGTGGTTAACCAGGGTAGCGACGCGGCTTCGAAAGCTCTTAAAGATGCCGCGCTTGGCGTCGACATTGTTGAAGAATACGATGCCAGCATCCCTGCAGGTTCGGTTATCTCTCAAAACCCGAGTGCAAACATCAAGGTGGTTAAGGGAACTACGGTAACGATTCATGTTTCGAAAGGTGCCGTTCCGGTTGGAAATGTCGCTGTTCCTGATATGTCGACTATGAGTCTCGCTCAAGCGCTTCAGGTGATGAGCAGCGCTGGCTTAATCCTTGCACCTTCCGGGGGCGATCTAAACGGAACGGTTGTTTCGCAGTCACCTGCGGCGGGCACGAACGTGGCTCCGGGGTCAACGGTGAGCGTAACTATCGAGTCGCCAAAGACTATCATGACCAGCAATACCGGTCCAGCTGCTGACCCAGCTGCGGATTCATCTGCCGGGTAAAACCCAGCTTACATATGGCGTTATAGAAAGGTGGCTTTACGCCGCCTTTCTCTTTCGGGCAAAAACTCGACCTGTGATTTTGGACAAAAGCGTGGCTTGCTTTTGCTTTATTTCCCCACAATACTCTGTAATCTGTTGTTTAGGATTGGACTTGGGCAGAAGTGGGATGAAGACTATGCCTTACGAATAGGATGGCGTAAAACAGTTTTGAGTTTTTCTGGCGCACTCTTTCGGGGATCGCCCAGATATATTTCGTGATGTCGCTTTTGCACAGGAAATGCTTCTGCTTGGTCAGAAATCTCGGGCACATAACCCGATTCCTTAATGAAGGCATCAAGTGTTGCAATACTGCCGGGCTCGTCATCGTAGGGACCGAGATGTAAGATTTGAGCACATAAGCCTTCTTCAAAGCTTACTAAGCGAGCACTTGATGGATCAAGCGAAGGGTTTTTGAGGGCGACTTGTTCTTGTGCCCAGGCAAAGAAATCTTGAGTTACAAATTCTGGTTGGCGAATCATTGATATCCACTTGAACTCCGCCTTGTTTTCGACGGGCTTTCCTTCAAAGATAAAGCCATCAATCCACCAGAGCCCCTCAAGAGGTGGAACAACATATTCGAAATAACCCTCCGGACTTATACCTTTTTTAGGAGCCATTTTGATGGTGTAGCTCAAAGGATATAAAAGCTCGAGCGCGCGAGAGTATTCACCGTTTTCTGTGTTGGGATCGCCTGTACCCTCAATCATGATGAACTGCATAGAAGGCACCTCAACGATGCTCGGTTTTGTCTTAGGAAGATATAGATCTTTGTATTCTTTCTTGTAATCGAGTTTTCCTGCCATCGAACAACCTCCTCATCACATTCCTATGCAATCCATTGTATGCTATCCACTATACAAACAGCGCAGGAAACGAGGGCAGCATGAGGCGTTTTACGAGCAAACGTGAAGACGGTAGCCATCTCGTTGTTTCTGAAGAAATCCATGCTGAAAAAGAGGGATTTGCTGGTCCTGCCATCGAGGCACTTGCTGCCTACGAAAGCATGTATGAAGTGCTTGTTCAGCAGCATAAAAACGCCGAAGAAAAACTCGAGCAATTCAAAGCTCAGGGTAAGTTGAAAACCTCAACTGCTCAACAGCTTCTTGCGCAGAAACTCACCTATTCCAGCATGTTGAACTTGATTGACCTTTGTATGAATGATGGACAGAATGGAGATGATCGCCCATGACCACAGTAGTAAAACGCTATATTGGCCCTATTCTTGGCATCTGGGTTCTTGCTGAAATCGCTGCAAGCATTCTCCTCCTGCTCCATCTCGATCCAGCTCAGAGTTCGCTTGTGAGCAACTTTTTACTGCCCTTTGAGGTAATGATTGTTGTTCCGGCGCTCGTATATTTCTTCATCATCAGAAAACGGAATCTCACACCACTTCTCGTGTTGCCAGTGAGCTATCTTGGCGGCCTTGTCGTTTCCTACGCGCTACAGCCCACTGACCTCAGCTTTGTTGTTGTCTTTGCGTCAATCATGCTTGTGGTGGAGGTCTCAATAGGAGTTCATGAGTTCTTGCGTGTCGTGAGGCGCTTTAGATCAGCGCGCGCTTCGAGCAGCGATCCTTTCCAGTGGTTTTCTGAGGCCTTTACCGTGCTCATCCAGAATCGTCGCGTTACCAAGCTTATGTCTATGGAGCTCTCAACCATGTATTACGCGCTTTTTACCTGGAAGAAAAAAGCAACTGAAATGCCCGGAGTTAAGAATTTCAGCTATCACGTAAAGAGTGGCTACAGCTCGCTCATTGCCGTTTTGATTGGTGCATCGGTAGTCGAAATCATTGCAATGCATATTCTTTTATCGCAGTGGAATCCTGGCGCTGCACTCGTTGTCACAATTTTGTCGCTGTACTTCATCTTTTGGTTGGTGGGAGATTATCGAGCAACTGTTCTTCGGCCAGTGAAGATTGAAGGTGTCATGCTGGAGATTAATTCCGGTATCCGTTACTCTGTGCGCGTTCCTATTCATATGATTGAGAGCATTGGTTCGAAAGCCCCTGAGTTCGACAAGCAAGAAATCTTGAATCTTGGCATGATGGGCAACAGTGATTGTTGGATTGTGTTCAGGGAAGACATTGAGGTTGAAGGCTTTTTCGGTGGTAAGCAAACCAAGCGCGCCATTGGATTAAGCCTCGACAACACTCCCGCCTTCAAGAAGGCTATTGAGCAGGATATGGCTAATTAAAAGCAGACACAGATGAAGAGCATGTCAAATTTTGGCTTTGTGAATAAGCTGGACTTCGTAATGCGAACACATGCGTATAATCATTGGGTCCCATTATAAGAAGGAGCAGGTTTGCAAACTGACCCTATATTTGAAGAAGAGCAACAGCATCTGAGTAAGATTTATGACCAGCTAGAGTCCATGGCTTTTGCTCTGGAAGCAAAAATGGAAAAGAATAGCAAGGATGCTGCAGCGGATAAAATAGCTATGAGCAGCGAGCTTTCTCCCAATTTCGCGAGCTATAGCGATGCTATGGAAACCTATGCAGACTTCGCAAGTGTTAATCGTGTAATAGATGCTTATAACTTATCTGAAAGCATTGATACCCAGAAATTGAAAAGCATCCAGGTTTTGCTCAGGCAGCCCTACTTTGCTAAAGTGGTCTTGCAGTTCAATCCCGGCGAGGAGCCAAAAGAACTCTATATCGGCACGGCAGGAATCTCTGACGAATCGTACCGACGTCTTGTTGTCGATTGGCGTTCTGCGGTTGCTGAGGTCTTTTACAATCAGGAGAGCGGTCATACGTCATATCAGGCAAATGGTCGAACCATTGAGGTTGACCTTATCTTACGTCGGCAGTTTGATATCGACAAAAATGAACTCAAGGCATATTTCGACACCACGGTTGCCATTCAGGATTCTTTGCTGTTAGCCTCCTTGTCGAAGCAGCGAAGCTCGCACATGCAAGCCATCACGACAACCATTCAAAAAGAGCAAAACCACGTTATTCGTCACGAGGATGTACCGAGCTTGCTTGTAAACGGAATTGCGGGAAGCGGAAAGACCTCTGTGCTCATGCAACGCGTAGCATATCTTTTTTATCAGCAAAGAGAAAAACTAAGTCCTGATGAGGTTTTTCTTTTAACACCGAACCCTGTTTTTCAGCATTATATTGAAAAGGTGCTTCCTGATTTAGGAGAAAAAAATCCAGAGTGTATGACCTGGGATGAATTCATGGAAGGCCTTATGCCTCACGAGCAAAAAGGAGGCTCGGTTTTCGCCGAGCTCGAGACTTTGAAACGTATCGATGCGGCTTGCGAAAACCCTTATTTCGATAGTCGCGACTTTAAAGAAATCCGCTGCGAAGATGAAAGGCTTCTGTCTGTCGCGCAGATCAATCAGGTGGCCAACAAGTATAAGAATATTTCTTCAGGACCTCATAGGGTGACTCTTATGCGCGAGGAGTTAATGAAGCGTTTAGAGTCTCGGTTTTCCCAGCTTGCCAACTCGGAGAAAGTACTAAACGAGATTTCTTCCTTGAGCCCTGACGAGCAGCTCTCTCTTTTCCGCGAAACCTTTGACGCTCAAGATGAAGACGAAGCGCGTCTTTTTGCTAGGCGATATGTTGAGCTGCGTTACGCCGGTGCTCGACTTGCTCTCGAAAATGATGAATGGCTACGCATTGGCCGAATCGGTATGAGGGTTTTAAGGGCAGAGAATCTTGGGTCGGTGGAGTGGCTTTATCTTAAGCTAGCTTTAACCGGTTTGTGTAAGCCAGAGACCAAATATGTAATGATTGATGAAGTCCAAGATTACACACTTGCTCAGTTGGCTATACTGACTCGCTACTTCAAGCGGGCGCATTTCATCCTACTAGGAGACGAGAATCAGGCGATACATATAGGCACGGCAAGTTTTGATGAGATACGTGAGTTTTTTCAAGAGGCTCGCGGCCCACTTAAGGAAAGCAGGCTTTTGACTAGCTACCGGTCGACCTCAGAGATTACCCAACTTTTTGCGGGATTGCTTGAAAAGGACGAGCGCTTAAAGATTAGGTCTGTTCAACGCTCGGATAAAGCGCCAATAATCACTGCATATGAGGATGAGGAGGAATATGAAGAGGCGCTCAGCCGTGCGATTTATCAGGCTGAAGAAAACGAGGGACTTACCGCGGTAATTCTTCCACATAAATACCAGGTCAAGCAACTCAAGAAAAAGTTGGGAGAAAATTCTCCTTTCATTATTGACGCACAAGCAATACTTCCCTCTCATGGAGTAATACTTGTGCCGCTCAAGCTGGCAAAAGGTCTTGAATTCGATCATGTCATTGTTGCGGATGCTTCAGATCGGGTTTTTCCAGATGATGAACTGTCGCGTCGCCGCCTCTACACGAGTATTTCACGTGCAACACGAACGGTAACGATACTGGCAAAGGGAACCCTGACTCCGCTTCTCAGATGACACGCACTTAGCTAAGAGGGCTGAGTGTGCTTACCTCTTATATGTAGGCGCAAGCAGAGTAATAATCGTTTGCCATGGAGATGATAGAGATAATCCTGGCAGGTCTATTTCCTTTGTGCTATCCTCACTCTTTACAATTGAATAGTGAAAAGCAATGACGAAGACAGCATCGCGGGACATAGTGTTACAAGAGAAGGGTCTCATGGCTGGAAAGACCCAACACCGATGCGCGATGATTCACTTTATGAGCTGTGAAGCAGAAAGCTTGATTGGATGCTTAGGAGAAATCCTTGGGCAAATGAAAAGGATTAAGCAAGTAGGTTTTGCCGGGGGTTCCCGTTATAGAACAAATTGAGTGGGCGGCTCTTGAGGCTGTCAACCGAGGTGGTACCGCGAGAATCTCTTCTCGTCCTTGGAATAGGACAAGAAGAGTTTTTTATTTTATGAGCAAGAAAGGTCGAAGATGTCAGTAGTCGAAGAATTGAGTGCTTTACAGGTCGAAACTCTTGCTGCCATTGAAAAGGCGGCGGATTCGTCAGAGCTAGAACAGGTACGCATCAGTGTTTTGGGTAAGGCGGGCAGTCTCACTGCCTATTTACGGTCGATGGGGCAGCTCCCAAAAGAAGAACGTGCCGAAGTAGGAAAAACCGCTAATCAAGTGAGAGTTGCAGTCGAAAGTGCCCTTGAGGAGCGAAAAGCTGCTTTGACTCAAGCCGAGCTTGAGGCCCGAATCGATGCTGATGCAGTCGATATTACCTTGCCAGGTCGTGCGCAACAACAAGGAACTCGTCATCTTATCAGTCGTATCACTGATGAAGCAGCCGAGATATTTCTTGGTATCGGGTATTCAGTTGCGCAAGGTCCTGAGGTGGAGACCGACTACTACAACTTTGAGGCACTTAATGCGCCAGCAGATCATCCTTCGCGCGGCCTACAAGACACGTTCTACATCCATGATCTTTCAGGCGCCGCTGCTGCTGTTACGGGTGAAAGCGATGTTTTATTGCGCACGCAAACATCAGGTGTGCAGGTGCATGTAATGGAGCAGCAAGAGCCTCCTATCTATATCATTGCTCCCGGTCGCGTATTTCGTCGCGATGTCGCCGACCCAAGCCACTTGCCTCAGTTTACCCAGATAGAAGGTCTGGTGGTTGATAAAGGTATTACCTTTGGCGATCTTAAAGGAACCGTCGATTACTTCTGCAAGAAAATGTTTGGCGAAGAACGCAAGACACGTATTCGTGCTCATTATTTCCCCTTCACCGAGCCATCAGCCGAGGTTGATGTGAGCTGTGGAATTTGCGGCGGAGAGGGTTGCCGCTCCTGTCAAGGAACCGGATGGCTAGAAATAATGGGTTGCGGAATGGTCGATCCCAATGTATTTGCTCATGTCGGTATCGATTCAGAAGAATACTCCGGATTTGCCTTTGGAATGGGCGTTGAACGAATTGCATGCTTGAAATATAACGTTCCCGACCTGCGCATGCTTGTTGAGGGCGATATGCGTTTCCTTCGACAATTCTAAAAGAAAGAGATTACTATGAAAATATCCTTAAAATGGTTGAATGAATATGTTGATGTTCCTGATGACGTGAAAGAGCTCTGTGATCGTCTTGACCTGACAGGAACGGGTGTTGAGGGTGTAGAAAAGATCGGCGAATCCTTCGACAATATCGTGTGCGGACGTATCGTTGAGAAAGAGGCGCATCCCGATGCCGACCATCTGTGGGTTACCAAGGTTGATGTTGGAGAATGTAATCTAGGCGAGAACGGCCAGCCCGAGCAGCTACAAATCGTATGTGGTGCTCAAAACTTCGAAGCGGGTGACCATGTTGTCGTTGCGATGATTGGTGCGGTACTGCCAGGTGATTTCAAAATCAAGAAATCAAAGCTTCGCGGCGTGCTTAGTCAAGGAATGAACTGCTCTGCGCGTGAACTCGGGCTTGGCTCAGACCACGATGGCATCATGATTTTGCCTCAAGGCTCTCCAATAGGTATACCTTTTGCTGAGTATATGCAGATGGGGGATACCGTTTTAGATCTTGAAATCACCCCAAACCGTCCCGACTGTCTTTCGGTAATAGGTCTTGCACGTGAGCTTGGAGCCATGTATGGACGAGACTTTGTCAAGCCAAGCTATGACTTACAAGAAATAAGCGATTCTACGGATAGCTATGTCAATGTTGAAATCGCAGATACAACGCGTTCGAATCGCTATACTGCTCGCATTATCAAAAACGTCAAAGTGGGGCCAAGCCCTGATTGGCTCGTTGAGCGTGTAAGTGCCGCGGGCGCTCGTTCAATCAATAATGTTGTCGATGTAACAAACTACATTCTCTTTCTTTTGGGGCAGCCTTTGCACGCTTTTGATTTTGACACCTTAAAAGATGAAAGTGGAAAAGCTCAGATTATCGTTCGACCTGCCAAGGACGGAGAAAAACTCACTACTCTCGATGGCGAAGAGCGCACACTTAAATCTGACATGACTGTAATCGCGACTCCCGAAAAGGCTGTTGCCCTCGCGGGGGTTATGGGTGGTCTCGATACAGAAGTTACCGAATCAACTACGACAATTCTTCTCGAAGCAGCAGCTTTTAGCCCTTCTCATACGAGCCGCACCAGCAGAAATCTTGGTCTTATCAGCGAGTCATCCATGCGCTACGAGCGAGGTGTCGATGATAATCCGATTGAGTTTAATACCGATATGGCTGCTGCTTTGCTCGCTGAGGTGTCAGGCGGAGAGGTATGTTTGGGAATCGTGGATACGTGGCCGCATCAAACACTTCCTCATACTCTCGAGTTCCGCATTGGGCGATTCAATGAGATGGTCGGTACAGAACTCCCTCGAGATTTCATCTGTTCAACACTAGAGCGCTTAGGCTGTGTTGTGAGCGATGATGACGGCGACGCTTTGCGTATTGAAACACCTACCTTCCGCCCTGATCTTGAGCGAGAGATTGACTTGTTTGAAGAGGTTCTGCGTATCTATGGCATGGATCGCATACCTGCAACTTTACCAGGCGGACGTGGTCGTATAGGTTCACGAACAATTGAAGAGCAAAAAACAATGCTTATCAATGAGAGCTTGCGCTCGAGCGGCCTTAACGAAACTATGACGTATTCGTTTGCTAGTCCTCAAGAGTTAGATAAGCTTCGCATGAAAACTGACAATCTTGGTGTTGCGGTGAGCCTCATTAACCCTATAAACGCTGACCAGTCGAATTTGCGTCAAAGCATTATTCCGGGTCTTTTAACTTCTGTTGCCTACAATCAAGCCCATGGCGTAAAAAACGTGCAGCTCTATGAAATGGGAAGAGTGTTTTTTGGTGCAGAAGGGAAGGCGCAACCAAAGGAGAAGCAAAAACTTGCGGCGGTCTTAGCTGGAGCTATGGAAAAGCCAGGCTGGAACCTCGAACCTGCTAGTTTTGATTTCTTCGATGGAAAAGGAGTTATAGAAAACCTTGCGCGTGAGCTCGCAATCTCTAAGCTTCGATTCAAAGCGCTTAATCCAGAGGATGCCCCGCATCTTCAGCCAGGGAGAGCTGCTGAGGTTTTTGCTGGTGGGGTTTCTTTAGGATGGGTAGGTGAGCTACATCCCATTGCGGTTGCTGTCTTTGAGGCAGAGGCGCCGGTAGTGGCTTTCGAGCTTGATGTTGCGGCACTCACGAAAGCTAGCAAGCCTGCGCGAGACTATCAAGACATCCCGGTATTTCCTGCTGCGACCATCGACGTTGCTTTTGTTGTTGATGAAGAGGTCACGCATGAACGTCTCAATCAGTGCATGAGCTCTGCAGGTGGAAATTTACTTGAAAGTATAGAGCTCTTTGATGTGTATCGCGATAAAGAGCGGGTTGGCGAAAACAAAAAGTCGATGGCGTATGCCTTGAGCTACCGAGCCGCAGACCGGACGCTAACGAGTGACGAAGTTGAGAAAGCACATGCACGTTTAATCTCAAAGGTAAAAGGAGCAACTGGCGCAGAAGTCCGCGCGTAAAGCAAGCATTCTTCATCTAAGTGCTGAATGCTTCATAAACAATTGAATCCTGTGTTGACAAATAACGTAAACGCATTATTATAGCGTTTACGTTATTTTGATACAGGAGAGTATGTATGGACTATGGAAGCTTAAGCACGGAAGAAATTCGACAGGGCTATCGTTTTGACTCGGAAAAAGAAGAATACTCCTGCAGCTATTGCACGCAGTCTTTTCGCGTAGGCGAAGTGTATCCGGTGGGTGAGAGATTCTTACTTGCCGAGCGCGCAGTAAAAGCTCACATTGAGCAAGCACATGGAGGCGCTTTTGCTCAGCTCATCGAGGGTGGGGCAAAGTACAACACCTTCACCGATACGCAAAAAGAGCTCCTCGCGCTCTTCGAACAAGGGCTCTCCGATGCAGAAATTGCTAATGATCTTGGTATAAAAGCAGCTACGGTGCGCCATCAGAAGTTTACCTTTCGCGAAAAAGCAAAACAGGCAAAGTATTACCTTGCTGTATATGATGAGGTCTTTGGTGAGCGCACCCAAAGTGCAGACGATATCGTTGCAATCCCCAACAGTGCAACCATGATGGATGATCGCTACATTTTGACTGAAAAGGAAAAGGCGCGAATTCTCAATGCGGAATTTGAGACTCTCGTACCACTGAAGCTCAAGAAATTCCCGGTAAAGGCAAAGAGACAAGTAGCCGTTCTTAGTCGTATCGCTGAAGAGTTTGAGCCGGGCAAGAAGTATTCTTATGAGGAGATGAAGAAAATTCTTAAGCCCATCTCGGCAGACTATAGCTCTTTCACGCGCTACCTCGTAGATTACGGTTTTATGGACAGAACGGTCGACGGAAAACAATACTGGTTGAAATAGGCGGAACAATATGAAAATGGATAAAGAAAGACGTAAAGAGCTGAAGGCTCAAGCCGGACAAGTGAAAACAAAAATGGGGATCTATCAGCTTAAAAATAAGCGTAATGGAAAGATTTATCTCGCGTCCTCGTCTAATCTGAAAAATCAGGATCTGCGTTTGAGAATGAGACTGAACGATGGAAGACATATCAATGCCGAGCTTCAAAAAGATTGGGACGCTGCAGGTGATTGTGCTGAAGCAGAGTTTTTGTTTGAGATCCTTGACGAATATGAGGTTGAGGATGATATGGATGTGAAGCGCGAACTCGAAAAGTTGGAGGAAGCCTGGCTTGATCAGGTAAGTCCTTATGGAGAAAAAGGATATATGCGTAAAAAAACTAGCTACTCCTCTTGAGGATTACGGTGAAGGCTACGCCTTCACCGGCTATGTTTTCAACTTCGATAGTGCCACCACATTCTTCAACAATAGTGTGGGCGATAGAAAGGCCCAAGCCATAACCCGGAATTTCGTTGCTTCGAGATTCGTCAGCCCGGTAAAAGCGATCAAATAAACGATTGAGCTCGTGTTCAGGGATTTCTGGTCCGGCGTTAAACACCCTAAAGATGACCTTGTCGCTTTCTGCAGTTAGACTTACCTTTATAAGCCCTTTTGGTGCGGCGTATTTGCAAGCATTATCAAGAAGAATATCGGGCAAGCGAACAAGCTGGCTTTGAACTCCTTCAACATAGATTCCGCTTTCGATATCTTCTTCAACAGGTAATCCTCGTTCGAAGGCAATCGCATCGATGCTCACAAGACTTCCTTCGACTAGCTCAGAAAAGTTGACCCGTTCGTAGTTGAGAGAGCTAGGACTTTGTTGTTTGTCGTCCATGCGTGCAAGCAGTAATAAGTCGGCTATGAGACCTTGCATGCGCTCGGACTCTGCCATGGTTCCATCAAGCCATTTCATATTGCTGGCAACGCTAGCTGTCGGTTCGGAGCGTATGATTTCTATGTTTGCCATTATTACCGTGAGTGGAGTTTTTAATTCATGTGAGGCATCTGCAATGAACCGTCGCTGTTTGGTCCAAGCTTCCTCAACGGGACGCAAGAAGAGTCGTGCGAGGAAGAATGAAACGAGAACGGTAAGAACAAGGACGAGTCCCGCAACAAGGAGCGAGCCAAAAAGAGCTTCGTTTAAGCGACTATCCACATTTGAAGAGTCAGCAAAGGCGAGATAGATGCTTCCTTCAGAGACTTTCGCGCGGTAGTAAAGGCTTTCTGGTCCTAATTCGCCCGAAATATCCACCCCTTCTTGCATAGAAAAGGAAGGGGAGTTAAGCACAGACTCGATGGCATTTTCGAGAACCTGTTCATCAAGATTGATTGCGGGCGAATCGGTACGAAGAATAGTCCCATCTTCAGAAACCACCAGTGAGTATACGAGCGCCATCTGGCCTCTAAAAAGGTCGATGCGCTGATCAGAGTCAAGCTGCTCTTCGCCTTCGGGGGCTTGTTCGGAGCCGATGTTCCCACCAAATCCCTTCCTATCTTCACCTTCAGAAAGATTTTGGGGATGAGGCGCATTGGGGTCTTTGCCTACTGAGGCATTTATTGCGTGTTCAAGAGCGAGATTGACCGATTGGGAGCTTGAGCTATAGACGCTGATACAGTAGGCACTTGCGATTAATATCACAAGAACCGCCACAATGACAGTGGTTGTGAGAACGAATTTTGCGCGAAGCCTTTTCAGTATCTGTGGCATAGTTATCTACCTTGGATCCTTTGGTTCGGCAAGCGTGTAACCTACACTGCGGATTGTTTCGATGGCAGCGTGCGAACGCAGGTAACGTAGTTTTTTACGTAAAAAAGAAATGTAAGCTTCAACATTGTTGTCTTCAATATAGGTGTCATAGCCCCATACCCGCATCATGAGCTGCTCTTTAGAGATAATTTGACCTGCGTTTCGCATGAGTAAAGATAAAACTTCATGCTCTTTTTCGCTTAAGCATACCTCGTGGCTGCCCTCTTCGTTTGTACTGCTAAGTTCACGCGAATGTAAGTCAAGTCTTAGGTCGGCGAAGTGCAGCTCTTCTAAAACCACTTCTCCAGTGCGACGAGTGAGTGCGCGAACACGTGCTAATAGTTCTTCAGGCTGAAATGGCTTGGTCATGTAATCATCAGCCCCAAGATCGAGGCCACGTACTTTGTCAGAGGTCTCTGAAAGAGCAGTTAGCATGAGAACCGGAGTGTCGACAGAGTCTTTTCTGATGCGGTTTAGTAGTTCAAGTCCACCAATGTGCGGCATCATAATATCAAAAATTAGCAGGTCATAGCTTGTCTCGCTCTCGATATAAGCTAGTGCTGTCTTTCCGTCGTTGACCAAATCAACCCGATGGCCTTCGCGCTCAAGTAAAAAGCGCAGTGCTTCTGCGAGACGCTTTTCATCTTCTGCCACAAGTATGTTCATCTTAGTCGAGCTCCTCCGTTTTCCTGGCTACTATTGTAGAGAGTAATTCTGAAAACATGCTGAAAACTTTCTTCCTTTCAGGCTCCTTTCAGCTTCGCCCCATACACTCGATTTCAGATTGGAAGGGGTGTGAAGCATGAGCGTAGTAAGTACCACACAAGATTGCGTTAGCGAACGCGAATACCACGTACCGCCTGTCTCGAAGACTGCACGAACAAACGCACACCTGGTTGCGCAAGGAAGCATGCAAGATACTTTAATAAGCTCACAAACCACGGCGCGACGTGGAGAGCTCAAATACCTGCTGGATAAGCGGCGCTATATCGATTTGCTATCTCAAATCAGGCCCTACATCGAATTTGATGAGCATCCTCTGTCGCAGATTTCATCTTTGTACCTTGATGCAAGGCAGAACGCGATGGTTAGGCGTTCGTTGGAAAAGCCTCGTTACAAAGAAAAACTTCGTATCCGTAGCTACTCCTCTTCTCCCGGCCCAGAAGATCGTTGTTTTTTGGAAATAAAGAAGAAGTATCGAGGCGTTGTATACAAACGGCGCGTTGAAATGTCTTATGCAGAAGCGCTACATTTTTGTAATACTAAACAATTCCCTGAAGAAACCCTATCTCTGCTCACAAAAGCAGACTACGAAAAGGCAATACAGGTACTCCGTGAAGTGGAGTGGCTTTTTGTGCAGTACGGTGATGTAGTGCCAAGCTTCACGGTGAACTGCAATCGGACGTCATACAAAGAGATTAAAACAGAGTCTTTACGTATCACCTTCGATAGTGATATTTGCTGGTCACACGAGAGTGTCAAAGACGGGCGAGGCTATGTAGGCGTACCTCTCATAGCTCCTGGTGCTCGCATCATGGAAATCAAATCAACAAAAGGCTTGCCAGAATGGCTTATTGCGGCGCTGCGTGAGCTCTGCATTTATCCCCAATCCTTTTCAAAGGTAGGCTCATCATATCGCGAATGGCTCAAACAAGAGAAAGGCTGTTAGGCAATGGACGTGCAGGCAATTGTATTTGGAAGTGTTCTTGATGGATCAACGGTTGCAATGGGAACAGGAGGCTATCTGCTCTGTACCGCCGCTTCCTTGGTCTTAGGTCTTGTTGCGGCGAGTTTTTATTCCTTTCGTCACAAGCAGTCAAAAAGCCTACTGTTCACAGTTGCTCTCTTGCCTGCAATGGTTCAGCTAGTGATTATGCTTGTGAATGGGAATATTGGCGCTGGTATTGCGGTAATGGGCGCTTTCTCGCTCGTGCGTTTCCGTTCCATTCCTGGTAACGCGCGCGATATTGCTGCCATTTTCCTGTCCATGGCAATTGGTCTGGCAACGGGCATGGGTTATTTGGGTATCGCAACAGTATTTGCCTTCATCATGGGTATCGCGATGATTATCTACACCTGCATTCCTTTGACTCGAGAAGACGATTCGGAGCATGAACTCAAGGTGCTTATCCCCGAGAATCTCGACTATGAGCAAGCTTTCGGAGAGATTTTTGAGAAATATACAAAAGACTACGAGCTGCAGATGATAAAGACTATCGATATGGGAAGTCTTTATCAATTGCGCTATAAGTTGTGTCTGAAACAGGGGGTTGTGCAAAAGGAATTATTGGACGAGCTCAGAACAAGAAACGGAAACCTCGAAATTGTGTTTGGAAAAAGCGTATTTGCAAGGGAGACGATTTAGATGATTCAGGAATCGACGACACGCAGTTTGTGGTCTCGTGCACGACTGACGGTATTGATGTTTGTGTTGGGACTAACAGCACTTTGTGTTCTAAGCTTGAGCGCCTGTGCCGAGAAAGCCGAAAGTGGAGAAGTGTCTTCTGAGGCGAGTCCAGTAGCAACGGAGTCAGCAACGCAAAGCTCAACGCGAACGAGTATCGAAAGCGATGCACAAGTGATGGATGCCTATGATTGGAGTTTTTCTGATCGTGATCTTGACCCCTCATATGATGCGGCAAGCGCCACAGTCATTGAGCTCGCAGATGGAGAAGTGAGCATCGAAGGGACTGGTGCTTCGACATCAGGTTCTATCGTGACTATCAACGAAGAAGGGTGCTATATTTTGTCCGGAAGCCTCAACGATGGATCAATAGTTGTTGACCTAGCTGATGAGAATGCAAAGGCGCAATTAGTGCTAGACGGTGTAGACATAAGCTGCTCAAATGGCGCTGCAATACTTGTCGAAAATGCTGACAAGGTGTTTATCACTTTGGCCGAAGGAGCTAATAATACCCTTTCTGACAGTGGAGCTCACGAGCTTGGATCCGATGGCAATGATCACGATGGAGTTGTATTCTCCCACGACGATTTGACTTTGCAGGGAACCGGATCGCTTACAGTTAATGCGTCCTACGATAATGGAATAGTGGGGAAAAACGATGTACGCATCACGGGTGGTAGTTATACGATTTCTGCTGCCGGACATGGTATTCAAGGAAAAGACTGCGTCAAAATTCTTGACGGAGATTTCTCGATTACGAGTGGCGCAGATGGCATACAAGCCTCTAATGACGAAGATGAGACACTGGGCTATCTCGGTATTGGCGGGGGAAGCTATGTTATTGATGCAGGCGATGATGCCTTTCATGCTGATAGCGCGCTTTTGATTGCAGACGGTACCATCGACATTATCGCTTCCTATGAGGGATTTGAAGGAAAAAGTGTTTCCTTAACGGGAGCTACTACCAGCGTTTACGCAGATGATGATGGCGTTAACGCAGCATCCGGAGATGAGCTTGTCGACAACCAGGGATTTATGGTGCCAGGTGGCGCGCAAGGAACGCAGGCTGCGCCTGGATCAAGCGCCACTGAAAGCGAGTGTTTTATCGAAATCACCGGCGGCACGCACCTCATTCGTGCTGGAGGAGATTGCCTCGATTCGAATGGAACCATCAGTATTAGCGGAGGGCAAACCATTGCTGAATGTTTTGCTAGCGGAGGCAATAGTGCACTCGATTGCGAAGGAGGATCTCAAATTTCTGGTGGCACCTTCCTCTCGGTCGGACCAAGTGATATGGCTCAATCCTTTTCAGTAGAGTCAAGCCAAGCAAGCGTGTTTTTAAATGCGAGCAGTACCAACCTGGCTGCGGAGCTGCTGAGCGTGGTTGATGCACAAGGAAATGAAGTCTGCTCGTTTACGCCAAGCATTACCGGACGCTCCTTCCTCTTCTCGAGCCCCGATCTTGTTGAGGGGGAGAGCTACACCGTGATGAGCGGAAGCCAAGAGGTAGGAAGCACGACTGCGGAGCTGAGCAGTCAGGCTGGTTTCGGTGGAATGCAGGGCGGAGCTCCCGGTATCGGTGGTGGTGAACCGCAAGGAAGTGCTCCAGGTGCACCACGATAGCGCATCGAGAACAGGCGAAAAGTGTGTTCGCTTCGAAAAAGAGAGACCCAATAAGCCGTATTGAGCATAAAAAAGCAGAGGTACCAGTTTCGGTACCTCTGCTGTGCATACATAGCTTGTGCTTTAGCCGATTACTTCGACTAAGGTAATCTCGAAGTTAAGATCTTTGTCAGCAAGTTGATGATTCATGTCGAAGACAACGTTTTCGGCGGTTTTCTCAACAACGAAGACAGGGATAGGCTGTCCTCCGGGACCACTTAAGTAAATGGTTTCACCAACGGGGATCTCTTCAGAGTTAGGTATCTGGTTCAAAGGAATGGTCTGAATAAGGTTTTCGTCGCGCGTGCCATATGCTTCAGCAGCGGGAATGTGAACGGTTTTGGTCTCGCCTTGTTCCATCGCTTCAACAGCGGCATCGAATCCAGGAATCATCTGTCCTGCGCCACAGACGAACTCAATAGGTTCTCCGCGATCAATTGAAGAATCGAATTTCGATCCATCATCAAGGGTTCCAACGTAGTGAACTTTGACGGTCTTGTCCTTGTTGCTCATAAGCGAGCTCCTTTCAATGTGTATAGAACCCAGTCTACCTGAGTGCAAGTGCCTCAGGTGTTCATCCACAAAAGTGATTCAATTTCGGTCGAATTTATTGGCGAGAGTACTCCGTTTAAGGATGAGCTGGGACAAGGGCTTCAAATATGCACGATCCTTTTCGTCGAGAGCTGTATGTGCGAGCGTGTGAATCAAATCGACATAGGTGTATGCAGGGCGCCCGTATACGAAGGCACAGTAACCATCCTGCATCAATGCGTTTTTGGCATCCTCAATTGCGGCTGCATCTACGTGAGCAAAGAGAGTTTCGAGAGCACTCAGGCTTTCCTCGCTGTAAAAAAGTCCCTTGATGAGAGCGGCATAGGCAAGCACGCAGGGAACTGGCATTGCATCAGCTGGCCGAATCTCGATATAGGTTTTAAGACGAACGTCGTTGAAGAGCATCGACAGCGCATGCTCTACATCACTTGTCTCCATAGGGGTCTCTGCATAGATTTCCCCGAAAGTTTTTTCGCTATAGCACCACTCGCTATTTGTACAAGGAATCAATATTGCTGGAGTGTCCAAGACATATTCGGCATAGCTGCGTAGATTGAAGTCGGGGTCCATCACACCTGGAATCAAGCCACAGCGATCAGGATCGCATTCCTGCCAAATTTTTGTTCGTATAAGCTCGTGTGTACGAGGGGCTCCCTCGAAAATTGGAGAATTATCGCAAATCAAGGAAAACAGAGGAACGAGTGCGAAAGCCAAACGAAGCTTGCGTAGACAATCTTCAACTGATGAATAGTCAATCGAAATCTGAGTCGAAGCACTACCGCGCATCATGTAGGGGCCATATTTGCTTACTTCGCTCAAATAAAGATTCATAAACTTATAGCGACGCTTCGGGATGAGTTCCAAATCAAGTGCACGAGCTGTGGGGTGGTACCCAAGTGTCAAACTAAGCAGACCTTGTGCTTCAAGTATGGATGAGAGGCGACTCTCGAAATCATTGAGCTGCGCCTCTGCCTCTGAAAGCTCGTTGAAAGGACCTGCCGAGATTTCTACCTGCGCAGCAGGCTCAAGGGTTATAGCCTGTTCAGGCCGAACAAGGCCTAATATATCGCCTTGAGCATCGCAGATTGTGTCGGTGTAGTCGGGCTTAAGTTGCTCGAGAAGCCACTCGATACCATGGTCTTGGCTGTAACTGACAGGTTCGTTAGTTGTGGCATCCACGATGATATGTTCGAGTTCTATTCCCAAAGCCTTTTTGCAAGGAGTAATGCCACTCTCAAAATACGAGACGATAGCATTGATATTTGCCTCACGAGCAGGCTGGGCATCCGGTGCTGATTTCAAGCTGTCCGCTTTTGGGGTAGAAGGGTTTGTGACTGCATCTTGAGGTCTCATATCACGCCTTAATCAACTCGTCTTTTGTCGATGTTTTCTTCATGTAAGGTGCTTTCAAAGATTTGCACTCAATACACTATGCTAACACTGATTGTGTACAATACTCCTTCGGTGCCTTGTCGCACCATAAGATATAATAAAAAGAGTATTAATCCTCAAGACCTATCCAGAACCGGGTGAATATGGGCATCACAATATCGAGACGAACACTTCTCCTCGTCTTTTTCGATATCGCCGCGACATATCTCGCATATTGGCTCGCGTCACATCTGACCGATGTGTACGATTTCGTATTCACAAATACCGAGATTTTTTTCACCCTCGGAATTCTTGCCCTCATCAATGTAGGAGCCTTAGCTCTTTTCAGGCTTTATAACAACCTGTGGGAATATGCTTCGGTAGATGAGGCACTCCAGTTGGTGCTTGTTATTGTTTTGGGTACTTTAGTAGGTGCAGTCTTTCTTTGGATTATCGACGTGCGCTTGCCCATCAGGGTGTTTTTCGTTGCCTGCTTTATGCTGATATTCCTTATTGGCGGAATTCGTTTGGTGTATCGAGTTATCCCTCGTAAAAAAAGAGCATTAGGCATCACTAAAGACCAAGACTTCGAGCGCCCCAGAACCCTTATCGTTGGCGCAGGAGAAACGGGCTCATTAACCATAGATCGTATGGCTTCAAAAGATCCTCATATGCCCGGTATTCCCATAGTGGCAACCGATGATGATAGGGCAAAAAAGGGCCTTCGAATACATGGAGTAAAGGTTGAAGGAACCAGCGATGACATCCTTGATTTGGTCGATAAATATGATATTCAGCAAATTGTAGTTGCCATCCCTTCGGCATCGCTTGAAGACAGAAAGCGTATTTATGGCATATGCGCTCAAACAGAATGTCGCCTACGAACGCTGCCGAATGTGCGCGAACTCACTCTTGATGAAATAGGCGATGTAAGCCTTCGTGATGTTGATGTTGCCGATTTGCTTGGGCGTGAAGAAGTGGTTCTCAATACTCGCTCGGTTTCAGGCTATATTGCTGGTGAAACGGTTTTGGTCACTGGCGGTGGAGGCTCTATTGGAAGCGAACTTGCTCGTCAGTTATGCCGCGTGGCTCCCTCGCGTATCGTTATTTTTGATATTTACGAGAATGATGCCTATATGCTCAAATGCGAGTTGGCTGCAGAATATGACGACATCGAAGTTGTTGTTGAAATTGGAAGTGTTTGTGATGCTTTCCGGCTTGATGAGGTGTTCTCGCAATATAAGCCAAGCGTTGTCTTTCATGCTGCAGCGCATAAGCACGTCCCTCTTATGGAACGCAGTCCGCGCGAAGCGGTTCAAAACAATGTGTTTGGCACTCTTAATACCGTGCAAGCAGCAGACAGGCATGGCGTTCTTCGCTTCATTTTTATATCTACCGATAAGGCAGTAAATCCGACGTCGGTAATGGGTGCAACGAAGCGTATGGGCGAAATGATTGTCCAGTATTATGCGCGCACTTCTACAACGGTTTTTTCCTCCGTTCGCTTCGGAAATGTATTGGGAAGCAACGGATCGGTTATTCCGGTTTTCAAAAAGCAGATCGCAGAGGGCGGCCCAGTTACGGTTACCCATCCCGATATCGAGCGCTATTTCATGACTATCCCTGAGGCCTCGCGTCTGGTTATCCAGGCAGGAGGAATGGCTCAAGGTGGAGAGATATTCATTCTTGACATGGGCGAACCCGTAAAGATTGTGGATCTCGCTAAATCTCTCATTTTCCTTTCGGGTCTAACACCAGATGTAGATATAAAAATCGAATTTATTGGCTTGCGTAAAGGCGAGAAGATGTTTGAAGAGCTTCTTATGGATGAAGAAAAGACACTTCCTACCGACAATACCTCCATTATGATTTCAACTTGTTCTGAAATAAGTTATGATGAAGTGGCGAAAAAGCTCGAAGAGCTTGAAGGTGTATTACAGAAAAGCGATGGGGAGGCTATCGCAGTGCTCGAAGACGCTGTACCTACATATACGCATACCATCAACCGAAACTAGCCTTTGGCCAGGTACTTACACCTGCTCAAAGGCATTTCTCCCACGAATCATCTGTTAACATAATACGTACTTACATGGAGTAGGAGTTGTTTTTATGACAATCTCGGTTGGAATTATGGGTGCTGCTGGCTTTGCCGGGTCAGAGTTGACACGTCTTGTGTATGAACACCCCAATTTAGAACTAAGAATTATTGCCTCTGATGCATATGAGGGAAAACTATTATCGGATATGAACCCTAGCTTCTTTGAGCTGAGTGAACTGCGGTTTTCTGCTTCTAATGCACCGGGTTTTTACGATTGCGATCTCATCTTTTTGGCAGTGCCTCACACCGCGGCCCTAGCTTCGGCCCCTGGGTTTATCGAAAAGGGGATTACCGTACTCGACCTTTCTGCTGATTTCCGGCTGAAAGATCCTGAGGTGTATGAGAAGTGGTACGGCGTTGAGCATACTGCGCCAAAGCTTTTAGATACGGCTGTTTTCGGCTTGCCCGAGCTGTTTCGGGAAGAGCTTGTTAGTGCTCATAATCGGTACTCTCAAGGTGAAGCTGTTTTGGTGGCATGTGCGGGATGTTATCCAACCACATCTTCTCTCGCAGCGTATCCAGCGGTGAATGCTGGTCTTGTAAAAGCTCCCGTTATCGTGGATGCTATTTCTGGTGTCACAGGGGCAGGAAAAACTGCTTCAGAGCGCACTCATTTTTGCTTCTCAAACGAAAACGTAGAAGCGTATGGTGTTGCAAAGCATCGGCATACACCCGAAATTGAGCAGATACTAGGCTTAGGCGATCAAGTTATCTTCACGCCTCACCTTGCACCGTATAACCGGGGCATTCTTGCCACGGTCTATATGCAGCTCAACGAGAGCGCGCAGCACAAGAGTCTCGAAGAGATACATACCTTATATAAAGAGTTCTATAGCGATGACTACTTTGTGAACGTCTTAGCTCTTGCCGATTATCCTAAAACCACCTTGGTTGCGGGTACAAATCGGGTACATATTGGACTTGCCCTCAACGAAAAGACTCACACCTTAATCGCTATTTCAGCTGCCGATAACCTTTGCAAGGGCGCTGCGGGCCAAGCAATACAGTGTGCAAATATTGTGCTAGGACTGCCCGAAGCTCAAGGGCTTGAAGCCGTTTCGCGGTACATATAGGTGGGCTGCTACTATGGATGAAAATATAAAGATTCCAAAGCTTGATTGTGTGCTTGTCGATGGCGGCGGGGTAGCGAGCGCGCAAGGCTTTAGGGCTGCCGGGATGCACGCGGGCTTTAAAAAGGCCAAAAATGATCTTGATTTAGCGTTGGTTCTTGCGGATGAGCCCTGTTCAGCAGCGGGTGTTTTTACGAAGAATATCTTTTGTGCAGCTCCTGTTCAGGTGAGTAAAGCGCATCTTGGCGGATTAGGTTATGGTAAAGCGCAAGCTATCATTATCAACGCAGGCAATGCGAATGCTTCTTCGGGGGCTCCTGGTTTGGCTACGGCTCAAAACTCTACAAAGCTTGTTGCTGATACCCTTGGCTGTTCTGCAGAAAACGTACTTGTTGCATCGACGGGCGTTATTGGGGTCCCTCTTCCGCTAGAGCTCTTTGAGGAAAACGTTGATGAGCTGGTTGCGAGTGCAAGTTCCCAAGGTGCACACGACGCAGCACAGGCCATCATGACAACAGATACTCAAGCCAAGGAATATGCCTTGTCCTTCACCAGCGCAGACCCTGACTTTGCAGGGAAGGTCTTTACGGTGGGCGGTATGGCAAAGGGTTCAGGCATGATTATGCCCGATATGGCAACAATGATTGCCGTCCTTACCACCGATGCCCCGGTTGAACCAGCTTTACTTCACGCTGCACTTAAGGCTGCCGTAAACGTGAGCTTCAATAAGGTGACTGTAGACTCAGATACTTCAACAAATGATACCTGCTTCATCATGGCTAGTGGAAAAGCTATCGGCTCAACTAGCTCTTCACTGATTGAGGAATCAGATTCAGTCGCTTATCTCGAATTGCTCGAGGCGTTAAGCAGAGTATGCACCGAGTTGGCTCGGATGATTGCGATTGATGGAGAAGGTGCTACCAAACTTGTAACGGTGAAGGTGGGGGGAGCTGTGAGTGAAAGCGATGCTGATCTGGCTGCTCGGGCGGTTGCCAACTCGCCTCTTGTTAAGACGGCAATCTTTGGTCACGATGCCAATTGGGGTCGTATTGCTATGGCGATTGGCAAATCTGGAGCAGCGTTTCAGCAAGAAAAGGTTAGTATTGACTTGCTGGGTTTGCCCGTATGTCGGGCGGGGCTTAGCGTTCCTTTCGATGAGGATGAGGCTTTGCGGCGCTTTGAAGCTGCAGAAATAACAATAGATATTGATTTGGGTGCAGGTTCTGCCGAGACCACGATATGGACCTGCGACCTTACGCACGAATACATTTCGATTAATGGAGATTACAGATCATGAAATTCGCAAAAGAAACGAGACCACAAGGTGTGTCGCTTGAAACTGCCGACGTTCTCATAGAGGCGCTTCCTTGGATTAAAAACATTACCGGCAAAACTGTCGTTATTAAATACGGCGGAGCGGCTATGGTTGATAAGCAGCTCAGAGAAGATGTCATGAGCGATATTGTGCTGCTTAAGATTATCGGCGTAAACCCTATCATCGTGCATGGGGGAGGAAACGACATCTCCGAAGTGATGGACCTGTATAACATCCCCGTTGAGTTTAAAAACGGTCTTCGGGTAACCACAGATGAAGGCATGGAAGTAGTGCGGATGGTCCTCATGGGCAAAGTTAACCAGGAGCTGGTTGAGTCGATGAACAGCCATGGTAATTTGGCTGTAGGGGTAAGCGGCATCGATGCCGGTACCATCATCGCCGAGCAGATGGATCCAGATTTAGGAAGAGTGGGTAAGGTTACTCAAATAAACACCCTTTACCTCGAAGATCTTATTATGGACGATTACATTCCTGTTGTCGCTTCACTTGCTATGGGCGAAGACGGAGGCTATTACAACGTTAATGCTGATTCGGTTGCGGGAGCTATTGCGGCAGCAATAGGCGCGCATAAAGTCATTTTCCTAACCGACGTCGAAGGCTTGTATGAAGACTTCGATGATAAGGAAAGCCTCATCTCAAATATCAATCTTGCAGAACTCAAAAAAGCAGTTGAGAGTGAAGAGATATCGAAAGGGATGATACCGAAGCTTAAGGCTTGCATAGCCGCACTTGAGGCAGGTGTATTCCGAGCTCATATCGTCAACGGTACCGTTCCGCATTCCATCATGTTAGAGCTGCTTACAAACCTTGGTGTTGGCACCACAATGCACTCTACTGACGAAGCCTATGATTTCGATGCGCATCCATTAGGGAACTTCGCCGCGAAACTGACTGAGAATCAGCCATCGAGCACGTCTTAAAACAAACGCCGAAGGATATTTTCAAAGAAGCACCAAGAAGGTGAGTGAGAACAAATGAGTTTACAGCAACAACAAGAACTTGAATCCCAATACGTGATGCCTACTTTTGGACGCAAGCATGTCGAGCTTGTCAAAGGATCGGGTATGCATGTCTTTGATGATGAGGGAAACCCCTATCTCGATTTTATTTCCGGCATCGGCGTGGTCAGTCTTGGACACTGTCATCCGCTGCTTGTCGAAGCGCTCAAGGAGCAAACCGAAAAGCTTATGCATGTAGGAAATTATTACTACATTGAGAACCGGGGCGAAGTTTCGGCAATGATTTCTGGGCTCTTAGCTACGGGTAGCCAGGAGGCAGATGGTAATCAAGCATGGCAAAGCTTTTACGCCAATTCTGGTGCAGAAGCAAATGAGTGCGCAATTAAACTTGCGCGGCTCGCTGCAAAGAAAAGAGGAAGTAGTGCCGACATTATTGTCACACTCAACAAGAGCTTTCATGGGCGGACGTTAGCAACCTTAGCTGCAACAGCGCAACCAGCAAAGCAGGAAGTTTTTCAGCCTTTGCCTGGGGGCTTTGTGCATACGCCTATTAACGATATCGAAGCGCTCGAGGCTCTCTTTGAGCAGCTGGGAGATTCGGTGTGCGCGATGATGATTGAATGTGTCCAGGGAGAGAGCGGTGTTCATCCCTGCACTCCCGAGTTTATAGAGGCGGCAGAGAAGCTGACACACGAGAAGGAAGCTTTGCTCATCTGCGATGAGATTCAGACAGGCATATATCGGTGCGGGGAACAGCCCTTCGCCTATCAGGGCTATGGCATTTCACCCGATATCGTGACCATAGCAAAAGGAGTAGCGTCGGGCTTTCCTGTGGGAATTTGCGCGGCGAAAAACGAATTTGCGCAGGTCTATCAACCAGGAGACCATGGATCTACCTTTGGTGGAGGTCCTTTAGCAATTACAGCCATTAAGACCACCCTTGAAACGCTTGAGTCACTTAATGTGGGTGCGCAGGTTGAAGAACTTGGAGTATATTTTCGGGAGTGTTTGGCCTCGCTGCCCTTCGTTACGGAGGTAAGAGGGCGCGGTCTTATGTGCGCCTGTGATGTGAATGAGGAATATTCTGCTCCCGAGCTCGTTGATGTTGCTCTAGAAAAAGGAATGCTTATTAACGCGACAGGGCCACATACCCTTCGGTTCCTTCCTCCACTAATTTGTACGAAGCTCGATATCGACGAGCTTATTTTGAGATTATCATCTTTGCTTGATTAACAACTCGCGTCGAGCTGATAATTACCCCGTCCTGGTCACTTCGTAAGGTGGCATAGCGGCGGGGTTTTTTGAGTGCGATTGCGAACTTGTTATTTGTCTTATCTGAATAGATTGCAGCATGGAAACGATATAGTGACACTTATTAGGGGACATTTATAACGGCAGCTCATACCCTGATTCTGAGAAACGCGCTATCTGCAATGAAATCACGTAGCACGCTAATCTTGCTATACTTATAAGTTGCCACCCGCCCAAAAGCTATGTCGCGTGAAAACGTGATACGGAAGTGCCAGGGTGTGAACGATGAAAGCACTGAGGATCATGGCTAATGTGCTGACGGGCGTGGGAGTGTCGCTTTTATTGATTGTAGCGATATCTCAAATTCTTGGCGTTCGTTATTTCGGGGTTTTGTCCGCCTCGATGGAGCCTGCTATTCCTGTGGGTTCGCTTGTTGTCTCGGCTCCTCCTTCGCTTGCCGGAGCCTACCAAGCAGGCGATGTCGTTTCCTATGTTGCTGACGAGAACCTCAACGTTGTAACTCATCGGATTGTGTCCGTTAACCAGGCTTCAGATACCTTGGTTACGCAAGGTGATGCGAATGTCACTTCTGACCCGGCGATTCTTGAGGCTAACGTCGTAGGCAAGGTTGTTTTTGTAACGCCGCTGCTTGGCTATGCAGCCATCTCTTTTTCCACACCATCAGCCAAGATAGTATTCGTTAGCTTGCTGATTGCTTTCATTCTTTTATCCTTCCTTCTGTCTGCCGTAAAAGGGCACAAGAAGAAGAGACTCGTTATCACCTTCGATGACGAGAGCGAGCTCACGCCTGAAGCCTTCGCTGAAATTCAAAAACGTTTTTCCGAGAAAAACCTTTCTGGCAATACTGTTTCAGCACCTCCCCGAAAGGAGGTGAAGCGCCAATGAATTTCCTGAGAAAAAGCCATCTTCGAGAGGCATCATGCAGCAGCGGACAGCTCTCTTCTGAAGACCTGATACCCAAAAATACAGCCAAAGCCCTTACGCACACAAGCCTTACTTTCTTTATCGTAACTTGCCTTCTGATGTCTTTGATTGGGCTTACCTACGCTTGGCTAACCACGACAACGAACACGCAGGATAATCCCTTTGTGGCAAAAGAAGCCCAGCTTGTAATCCTTGAAAGTTTCGACGGTGGTATCACCGACAACGAATCTTCGGGAACAATTGCGGGCGTCGAGCTTGGCTTATCAACAAAGATGGTCGCTTTTCTATTCCCGCGCAGAGGGCAGACGCAGCAATAAGAGCTTCTTTTGCGGTACAGATGGTCACAGAGCAATCGACTCCAACCAATCCAGAATATCGCTTTTTTGATAGTGGCATCTTGCGCGCGCCTGACGAAAACAACCAAGTTGCAATGGGAGATATAACCCTCCACTTCAATCCTGATTGGCGTGATGACTGGACCTTCAGAACCGAGGGCTCGGGTAATGGTTTCTTCTACTTCAACAGAATACTTCCCGCAGGAGAGAAAACACCCTATCTCCTCGAAGGTGTTACCTGCGACGGAGCGGTGACAGAGCAAGTGGAGGTTGTGGTTCACGCTGAAGCGCTCCAGGCAACACCAGCGGAAGTATTGCAGGAGTGGGGTTTGAGCATCACGCCATGAAGGAAGCAGGTAATAGATGAAAGTACGACTTGAGCTTAATGGTGGAGCAGGCCACTTTCATATAGAGAAGCAAAAGATAAGTGTCCGCAACGATTAAGAGAGGTAGTAAGTAAAAGTAAGAAAGCCATAGATTAGGGACAAGAATACTTCTCCCCAGAACAAGAAAGGAGAGAGCAATGACGGAAGTAAGGTATAGGATTGAGGGGGAAAGCGGCAAACGCAGCAAGCTCGTGATTATTGCGGTAGCTTGTTTGGTGGCCTTGGTGCTTGCCGGTGGCGGCACTCTTGCTTACCTCTCAACACAAACAAACACCGAAAGTAACGTGTTCACTTCAGGAAATATCGCCGCTCAGCTTATTGAGCCAGACTGGGATACCAACACCAATCCTGATGGGCAGACCGGCGAGCAAGTTGCAGAAAAGATGCTCCCTGGTGTAACCGCACTGAAGGACCCGCAAATAAAGAACACATCGCTTACCGACAAAAATGTTGAGGAAGATGAGTGGGTAGCAATCAGGTTAAGCTTCCAGAAATCTGCTGATGGAACTGCTGATAATTGGATTGATATGACAACCGATGACATGACCGCGCTTTATGTCGGGCTGATGATGGCAGCCGACGGAGCTAGTCCCGCAGCTGGTCTTCAGGTTGCAGCCGATTGGGGCAGCCCCGTTAACGTAGCAGCGAATATCACAGACACCATAAAGCCAAACGAGTTCGTCTATGTCTACAACTCAAAGGTCGGTACCGAGGCTGGAATCGATGATGTTTCAGATCCGATTTTTGACAGCGTTGGAATAAATGCAAGTGCAGGGCAGGATACATGGACAAGTGGGACACCGACAATGGCACAGTATATGAACTGGCTCAACGCAGCTGGTGGAAGCAACGGACATTTTCAGATTAAAGTCGAAGGCGCTGCAATCCAGGCAACGGGCTTTACTGATGCCGCCGCTGCAACTAAGCCTCTCCTGACAACATTTGGCTATACAGTAACCTCCTAATTGGAGTCTTAAGGGGAGGCATCCATGATTGAGGTCATCCAGTATAGGCAGATGGATAAAGGGCTGCACACCGTGGTGCTGTGTGTAGCCCTGTTCGCCTGTCTTGTGGTGGGTGCAACCCTTGCCTATTTCACGGCTTCAGATGAGAAAGAGCGCTTTATTCCAATTGAGCGCATCAAGCTGACGCTCGATGAGGTATGGAACGTTGACGATGGTGTGAATTATCAAGCAGGCCTGGTGGCTGTGAAAGAGCCGCGCTTTACAGCGAATACGGGAGATATGTACGTTCGCGTGCGCATCACCATTGAAGAATTCGTAGTTGATGGCGATGGCGAATTTCGAACGCGAGTTATGCCGGCAGGCGAACGCTTGGATCTCATCAAAGGAATTCTCTGGGCTGATATGGATAGCGCGATTGGAGCAGGACCTTATACAAAGGAGCAACTTTCTGTACTCAAGGCTGGCGGTCGCATTAACGAGGCATATGACTCCCGGTATTTCGTGAATCCAAGGCAACCGGATTCAAACAAGGCAGTGTTCCTTTATGAATACAACGGGGTGCTCACGCAGGGAGACTCAGTAGCACTTTTTACTCACGTGGTGGTCCCAGACGACTACACATTTGATCAAATTGCTCTCATGGGGAATTTCGTTGTAAGCATCGACGGTCAGGGAATACAGAGCCATGGCTTTGCAGATCAAGCCGCAGCTATGGCTGCATTAGATAAGCAAAACGCTACAGAATGAAAAAGATAGGTGTCTAAAGCTTTGTATCAGGAAAGATAAGGATAGATGACAACTCGCGATCAAAACAGAGAGAAACGCAGGAGCCATCTTGGCATAGGAATTGTTTTGTGCGCTGTAGTCTTTCTTGTATCAACGAGCGCTACGGCATACGCTGCATGGCAGGTTGTCGATAAGGCCAAGGATACCGTATCTACAACAGGCATCAGCGTGGTGCTCATCGAAGAGCCCAAAACGACTACCCCGGTGTTTCCTGGGGATGACATCACTCAGCACCTTTATGCCAAGAATACCGGCGTCGAAGATGCTTTCGTGCGGGTACAGGTAAAGGCGCAATTCGTGAAGCGTTCGAACGGGCAGATTATCGAAGCGCTGCCTGATACGGATGGCTGGATTGAGGTGGTCTATAACAAGATTAATTGGAAGGATGGCGGAGATGGATACATGTATCTGCGAGGCGTGCTCACTCCAGACACGACTTCAGCTTCACTCATAAGCTCGATAACGCTTTCTCCTTCCGCAAATTCGCGCGTTGCTGGTTATGAGGTGCATCTCACTACGAAGCTTGAAGCACTACAGAACACAGCAGGGGCGGTTAGTGCTCAGTGGAACAAAAGCTATGAGTTCATGGAGTCAAGTCAGCCTGATCCGAAACCTGATGCGCACGCGAGTATTACCTTTACAAACCCTACAGCGGGCTTTGTGTTTGACCCCGCATCGAAGAACCTTATCACCAACGCTTCAGGCTTGACACCGGGTGAGGTTGTAGTCAATACGATTGCACTCGTTAATGAATACAGCGAGGTTGTAGATATCACTATTGCTTCAGGGGATTTCGCTCAAGACGCAAAAACTGCACTTCTCTCGGAGTATGCGATTTTGACGATTGCCAATGAAAACGGAACTATCATCTTTGAGGGTCCTGCAGCAGGAAAAGAGTGGGAAGCTTTCGCATACACGACAAAGCTTGCGCCGCATTCGTCCACAAGATGGACGATTAGTCTTACCATCGATCCGCAAGCAGGTAACGAAGTGCAAAATGTCAGTGTGTCAAGTTTGACTTGGCAGGTGATGGCATCAGGAACTTCGCCTGAGCCACCTAAGCCTAATCCTGACCCTAGCCCCAACCCGTCAGATTCATCTGATGTGGTCAAGCGCATCGCTAAAACAAATGACCTTCAGGGCGTGTATGTGTGGACAGCTCTTGCCTTGTCCTCTGCTGTCGTGCTTCTTGTACTTGTTCGCGCGCGAAAATCATTAGCTAGGGGAGGTGAGTCATGAAACACCTCGACATAAAATCACTGAACCTTAGCGTCAGGGGAACTCGACCCAAGATGAATCAGCTTATTGCCGTCATCATGGCACTTCTCCTCGGAATGAGTCTCTTTCCCTTTGCGCAAAAGAATGGATGGACTCTCGAATCAGGCCAGAGCACAATTGCGGTTACATCTACGAGCGAGAGCTTAGGCAGTGTTGCTAACGAAGCTACTCCGGAAGAGGTGGTTTTAGATACCGGCATTCATGATGAGACGAATGCCTCTGAGGAAGAAGAAATAAACGAAAACTTAGCTGGGGCAGAGGAGGCAACGTCCGCCGAAGAGCAACAAGGCAGCTCGGCTGAGGAAGCTACAACCGAGCCCTCTTCAAGTGATGAAGCAGCAACATCAACTTTGCCGCTCCAGCAACAAAAGCAGCTGCAGGAGGGGGAGAGCCTTGGTGCTGCTGAAGAACTTGTCGAGCCCCAGCAAAGCTCTGTCGGGATGGAGGAGGGCTTTCCTTATGTCGAAGCTGCAAGTCTTTTTGATACCAAAATTTCTTTCGGAGGAATGCAATGGGATGTTGTCGATGTGGACGGAAACGGTATTATTCGCCCGACGAGTGATGGGGCAGGTAAGGTAACGCTCCTTCTTTCGAATGGGTACTTCTATCCAATTGCGTCAAGTGGTTCGGTGCAATATAACACCACGCAATGGGCGGCCTCAGGAAACATTACGAACGCTTATGCTGGATCGATACTTCAGCAGCAGATGAATAATATTACTAATACCTATATCGCCGCAGTGCCAAGGGAGTATAGTGCCATACAGACACGACCTTTTGCCGCAAATTCTGCCACCACTCGTTCCGACAATGGTGTTAAAGGGGCAGCTGTCAACGACAAGCTATGGCCTCTCAGCTATAACGAAGCCGTCGCCTTTACTGGTAGCGATGCTGCAAACGCAAGCCGCGTCTTTCAGGTTGGCGATGAATCGCTTGATGGCTCCATTCAGGACCCCAACAGGAACAACGCCTATATCTTCCAGGGAAATTGGCACCTTCGCACGCCCTCGACGGCAAGTCTCGGAAATAACCGAAGCACCTATGTTTCGGTTGATGGGTCAGTTGGTGATGGGTCAACATACTCAGGGGTATTATATGCCTCCTTTGCTGTGCGTCCTGCCTTCCGACTAAATCTTGCATCTATCATCTTTACTTCAGCTGCGACAGGGTCTACGATGAAGAGTTCGGTAGGGGTGGGGCAGATGGCTGCCACGACATCGAACCCAGAAAACCCGCTGAAGCTCACGATGCTTGATAGCTCTATTCCTGCGCCGACTACCTCGACGGCAAGCTTAGCCGCAACCAGCGGAGGTACTATATCGGTGCCCTATGCTAGTACGTTTACGGGAGCTGCGAACCGCTACGTAACGGCATACGTAATCAACGGGTCAGGCGAGACTGTAGCTTATGGCAAGCTTGCGCAGGATTCCGCAAGTGGAACAGTAGATATTAACTTACCCGAAGAGCTTACTAACGGCACATATAGCTTGCAGTTGCGTAACGAGGAAACGGGCACAAGTGAGCTGTTTACCGACTTCGTCAGTCCAGCCGCTACGATCAGTCTTCATGTGATTTCACCGCCAATCGCGCATCCCGACATCGGTTTCGGCGGATACCAATGGAAGATAATTGGCAATGAAGGAACCGGCGTGGCAACCGAAGCTCTTCCTGGCAACGTTCCAAACACACTTACCGTGCTGCTTGCAAGTGGTTTTGATATGGGATTGTCCCCGTTCAATAGTGGTGGTGCTGGTGCAAACTACGCTAATTCGACGCTCCATTATGCCCTTATCACACTCGAAAACGAACTTCCACCTGAGGAAGCTAGCTTGCTAAACGAACAAGCGCTCGCAGATCTTGGCGTTGTGGTGAGCGATGCTTTGTACTGGCCGCTTAGCACGCCTGGGGCACAATCTCTTACCGGCTCGACTTCCGCAAGCGATGAACGCGTTTACAAACCTGATGGTAGTGGAGCAACGCGATGGTGGTTGAGATCTTCGTATAGCGCCACGCAAAAGTGGAATGTTCTCGAAAGCGGCGCGCTTTCCTATGCAGCCATAGATAGTTTGTACAGTGTGCGCCCCGCAGCAAACATCGACCTTTCTCATATTTTGTGGAGGACTGATGCGATTAACGCCAATGGTAAAGGAAGTGTTGATGTTGGAGATCCAGCTGTTGTTATTGGAGATATACATGGTGATGTAGTTAAGTTCACTGCAAGCACCAATTCGCTAGCGCCGCCTACCAAGGTATCAGCGTCGTCAACCCAGGTCGCTGCTGGTAAGAAGCTGGGTATCACCTATTCGAACACCGAAGCTGTGGCAAGTGGAAAATTTGTTTCGTATGTAATCCTGCCGGTTGTAGGAGGCGTTCAGGGAGACCCGCTCTACTACGGAAAACTGAGCGAAGCTGAACCGGGAAGCGATTTGCAGGCGGCAGTTAGTCTCCCTGTTAGTATCGTTCCAGGTGACTATGTGATAAAGCTCTTCAACGAGAGGATTTCAGGCGATAACCACACTGATTTTGCAAGCACCATGGTGGATGTTCCGTTTTCCGTTATCCCAGAAGCTCTTATCACGGTGAATCTCACCTTGGATGTGGGATTCTCTTCAGCGCAATCCTTCCTGGTGTCGATTGAGGATGAATCAGGTGGTCTTGTTACTAAGATGATTACCGTTTCGCCAGGTCAAACTCATGCAGAATTTAGTATGGTCGCTCCGCAAGGTACATATCTTGTCGCCCTGTTATCTGAAGGGAGTTCGTGGCGCTATAGTTCGACAACTGAGCCGGTGGTAGTAGAGATTTCTGCGGGAGATGCACAGGTCAACTTAACGGCTGCACAGATAAAGGCGAACTGGCTTTCTGATACAGGAAACGTAATCAACCAGATGATTGAACCTTGGGATGATTAATAGAGGGCATGGACTCAAGCAAAAAGCGATAAGCTGAGGGTTTTTGCGCGTCCAAGTGATTAATTTAATGAATGATGCTTGCAAAACACGCTAAGTTTCAGTAGCCTACAAATGATGGATTCAGTGATATCAACATATTCAACAGTAGTGAGCATTGCAGATGTTTCGGAGCCAATTTTCGACTTCGATCAAGCTGCTCGCCGACTGCGACGACGTTAGTCGTCTATTTATCTTTGGAGGTACTCACCTCCACCACTCATCCCCGCACCATCTTTGCGCTTATATGTCTTATAATGACCCACGTCGGCGCAAATAAAACCTGCAAAAGGAGTTACGCTTCATGGTGGTAATGATGCAAGCTTTGATTTGCGGGTAATCATAAAGTAAAGCAGCCTTAGGAAGGAAACATATCATGGCTAAAGATAAAGTAATTCTCGCTTATTCGGGTGGACTGGATACCTCGGTATGCATTAAGTGGCTCCAAGAAACTTACGATCTTGACGTTATTGCCCTGGTTGGCGATGTCGGACAGGAGCACGATGGTCTTGAAGCGGTTAAACAAAAAGCACTAAAAACGGGCGCTATTGCCTGCGAAGTTGTCGACATGAAAGAAGAATTTGCTCGTGATTTTCTGTCTCAGGCAATTGCAGCAAATGCACTTTATGAGAATGAATATCCGCTCCTCTCAGCATTGTCGAGGCCGGTAATAGCTAAGCATCTCGTACGCTTAGCGCATGAGAACGATGCAAAGTATATCGCGCATGGATGCACCGGTAAGGGCAACGATCAGGTGCGGTTCGAGGCAGGTGTGCAAATGCTCGATCCTAGCCTACAGATTATTGCGCCTGTACGTGAATGGGATTTAAAAACCCGTCCAGAAGAAATCGAGTGGGCAAAAGAGCGGGGCATAGACGTACCCGTAAGCAAGGAAGCTCTCTACTCAATTGATGACAACTTGTGGGGTAGGGCAATAGAGTGTGGCATTTTGGAAGATCCATGGAACGAGCCGCCTGCAGATATCTACACCATGACAGTTGCTCCTGAAGAAGCTCCTGATGTGCCTGAGTATGTTGAAGTAGAGTTTGAGGAAGGGCTTTCGTGCGCAATTGACGGCAAGAAGATGAGCTTTCTCGATACCATTCTCACCCTCAATACCATTGCCGGCAGAAACGGTTTTGGACGGCTTGACATGGTAGAAAATCGTCTTGTTGGCGTAAAGAGCAGGGAGTGCTACGAAGTTCCTGGTGGTCTTGCCCTCATTAAGGCGCATCAAGCACTAGAAGATATTTGCCTTGAACGTGAGGTTCTTCATTATAAGTATGGCATCGAGCATAGCTGGGCAAAGGCAGTGTATTATGGCCAATGGTTTACGCCTCTGAAAAATGCTCTGGACGCATTTTGCGCAAGCACTCAAAAAGATGTAAGTGGTACGGTAAGGCTTAAGTTCTATAAGGGCAATTGTACGGTTGTTGGGCGCAAGAGCGATAACTCTTTGTATGATTTTGCGCTGGCCACCTATGATAAGGATGATTCTTTCGATCATAATGCAGCTAAAGGCTTTATCGCGCTGCAAACCCTTTCAACAAAGGTCTGGGCGCAAAAGCACCTCAATAAATAGGCTTGATGAAGGGTAGACTCAATGGCTTTATGGTCTGGTAGATTCGAGAACGGCGTCGATGTTTTTACGCAAGAATTCGGCGCCTCTCTTTCCGTAGATAAGGCAATGTACAAACAAGACATCGCAGGTTCGATTGCTCATGCGCATATGCTCGCAAAGCAGGGTGTCATAAGCCAAGATGATGCAAGCAAGATTGTTGAAGGGCTCAAGCGCATCGAGGGGCGTATTGATGAAGACGCCTTTGAGTTTGACGCTAATGATGAAGATATTCATATGGCAATCGAAAAGGCCTTAACCGAAGATATCGGTGAGGCGGGTGCGCGTTTGCATACTGGTCGCAGCCGAAACGATCAAACGGTTACCGATACCAGGCTCTATGCCAAGCTTCTTTGCAAAGAGTTGGCGCAAAGCAATCTTGATGTGCGTGAGGTCTTGCTTGAGAAGGCACTGGAAAACTCGCAGGTCATCTTGCCAGGTTATACCCATCTTCAACACGCCCAACCAGTATTGCTCTCACACCATCTGCTCGCTTATTATTGGATGTTCGAACGCGATTTCAAGCGCTTGATGCATGCTTACGATGCTGCAGATGCAAGTCCTTTGGGCTCTGCAGCACTAGCAGGCACAACGTATCCGCTTGATCGACAGGCGACTGCAGAAGAATTAGGCTTCTCAAGCGTTATTCCCAATTCGCTTGATGCGGTATCCGACCGCGATTTCTTGCTCGATCTTGATTACGCTTGTAGCGTGTCGATGATTCACCTCTCACGCTTGTGCGAAGAGATTATTTTATGGTCTAGTTCTGAGTTTGGATTTATTACACTCTCGGATGCGTTTTCAACGGGATCTTCCATCATGCCTCAAAAAAAGAATCCCGACTTTGCTGAGCTCATTCGGGGCAAAACAGGTCGTGTTGTAGGTGATTTGATGTCACTTTTGATGACCGTAAAAGCACTGCCTCTTGCCTACAACAAAGATCTTCAGGAAGACAAAGAAGGCGTTTTTGATGCCGTGAAGACACTCTCTGATTCTTTGAAGTGTATGGCAGGAATGGTCTCTACCATGCAGGTTAACGAAGAGGCTATGAAGCGCCAGGCAACTAAGGGTTTTCTAGCCGCAACCGATGTAGCAGATTATCTTGCAAAGAAAGGGATGCCTTTCCGGCAGGCTCATGAGGTAGTAGGCCAGTTGGTGCTCGAGTGCGAAAAGCGAGGCTGCGAGCTTGAAGATTTATCTTTTGAAGAATACAAAAAGGCAAGCAAGCTGTTCGAGGAAGATATTATGGACTCGCTTGATCCTGAAAGCATTGCTGCAGCACGCATCACCTTTGGTGGCACTGGGCATACTGTTGTAGCTGACCAGCTCATCACTGCTCAAAATAATCAGCGTGCAAATAACGAATGGCTGCAATCTCTTTAAGCAAAAGACAGATGCCCGCTTACCTGTTGTTCGGTAGCAGTTTTTAACCAATCTGTGTTTATTCAGGGGAAATACTTCCCCTTTGCTACAATGGGCAAGGTTCATGGAGGTGAATTTTGGGCTCTCGTTCTTTAAAGAACCGACACAATATTAAGAAGAAGCACCCATTTACTGGCGTACTTGTCGCTCTTTCAATCCTTGTCGCAGTGTTCGCGGCAGGCGCGATGGGGGTGTATGCTCTTGGTGCCTCCTGGCTTGAGGACCTGCCCGAATACTCCGATTCAGATGTGTACAATACAGCTAGAAAAACTGAAGTGTATGCTAACGATGGCGCCACCTTGCTTGCAGAATTTTATGTTGAAAATCGCGAACCTGTGACTATGGAGCAAATCAGCCCTCTGGTGATATCGGGAACCATTGCGACAGAGGACGAGCGTTTTTATGAGCACGATGGCATTGACCTATGGGGAATTGGCCGCGCGCTTGTGGTAAACATTACCGGTCAATCACGCGAAGGTGCTTCAACCATCACTCAGCAGTTTGTTCGTGCTACCGTACTCGCAGATGAGGCCACCGATATTTCCCTCAAGCGTAAAGTACGCGAGATGTATATTTCCCTAAAGCTTGAGGAAATGTTTACTAAAGACGAAATTCTTCTCATGTATCTCAATACTATCAATTACGGTGCAGGGGCTTATGGTATCGAGGCGGCTTCGCATGCATATTTTTCTAAGCCAGCCACTGAGCTCAGTTTGGTTGAGGCTGCCACTTTGGTGGGCATCCCGCAATCGCCAACTTATAACAACCCAATCGACAACCCGGACAATTGCCTAAACAGGCGAAACCTTGTTCTTGAGCGTATGCTGTCCAACAGCTATATCACCCAAGAAGAATACGATGCCGCTGTTGCAACGCCTCTTGAACTCAATCCTGAACAAAAATCCGACAATGGTATTTATCTCTATCCTTACTTTACGAGTCATGTACGCGACACGCTAATCGAGCAGTTCAGCGAGGCAGAAGTATTTAAGGGTGGCTTAAAGGTATACACAACCATTGATCCTTCAATACAGGCAGCAGCAGAAGAAGCCGCGCGTAAAAAAGAATCGACCTTAGCCGACGATGTCGAGGTTGCGCTTACGGCGGTTGATCCTAATACTGGATTCGTAAAAGCTATGGTTGGTGGAAGAGACTTTTATGCGGATCAATACAATCTAGCAACGCAGGCAAAGCGTTCGTGCGGATCATCGTTTAAGACTTTTACCTTAGTTGCTGCTCTTGAAGAAGGCATTTCGCCCTATTCAAGCATTAGTTGTTCTGCTCGCGTAAAGATAAACGACTGGCAGGTAGAAAATTACGGAGGTTCAGAATACGGAACAAGAACCATTACAAGCGCCTTCGCTGTTTCGTCGAACACCGCTTTTGCTCGTTTAATTACGGTTCTTGGGCCCGAAAAGGTCATCGATGTCGCGCATCGTCTTGGCATTGAGTCAACGCTACCAAACGTGCCAGCTATTACCTTAGGTGCTGTCGGTGTCTCTACTGACGAGATGGCTGGGGCATATGCAACTATTGCTAACGGCGGAACGCACCACGATGTTACCTGCATCGAGAGAATCTATGATCGCAATGGCGAAGAAATATTTGTCGCAGACACAACAGGGGAGCGCGTGATTACTCCAGAAATCGCTTATGCTGCAACCAATGTAATGAAAGGTGTAGTAACCGGAGGTACAGGCACGGCGGCTTCGCTCTACGGCGGACAGCCCGTAGCTGGAAAAACGGGAACTTCAGAAAACTGGCACGATAGTTATTTCGTTGGCTTTACGCCTCAGATTTCAGTTGCAATTTGGCTGGGAGCACGCAACGAGCGTCAAATGCCTGAGTACTATACCGCAACAAGCGTGTTTAGAGATTTCGTCACGCCAGTACTTGCAGGCCAAGAAATTATGTATTTCCCGACAGCAAACGAGCCTACCTACAGCAATTACACCAGTCTCAATGTTGGCTCTGGTACCTCGTATAATTATTCGTACAACTATTCAGATTCCGATGACGACGATTCAGCGGATAATGCGAGCTCAAGCAGCAATGCAACAAACAATTCTCAGAATTCGGGATCAAATTCTGGTTCAAACACTGGATCAACCCCGAGCACTCCTGATAATTCGGGTTCAGGTACTGGCTCTGGCTCTTCTGGCAGTGGATCATCAGGTAATGGCTCTACAGGTTCGGGAAACACCGGTTCGGCTGGTAGCAATAGTAGCGGATCCGGCTGATTTTCGCACACCTCGAGAAAACTTCATGGGTAATTTCTGTAAGATTATCACTCGCAGGCGACAAGCGACGCTTTTTGAGACAGGATGAGAGAGGTGTGCTACAGTTGCGTGTATCATTTTTAGAAAGGCATGTATGAAAACGAAAACAAAACTATCTTTTCTACTCCCTCTGGTATTTTGCCTCAGTGTGGCGATGCTTCTCAGTGGGTGTTTGGGTGTACCAGCAAACGAAGAAGAGGCAGAGCTGACGAACAGCGAATACATGTCACAGGTAAACAGAGTCTTTGATGATCTCAATGAGAGCCTTGAAGACTTTAATCTTGCAGTCGCCGATAACGATTTGGTGGGAATGAAGTCTCAGGCAGAAAAATCGTTCAAAATAATTGAAGAGCTTGAAAGTATTGAGGCTCCTGAAACGGTAAAAGAAGTTCACAAAGGCTATGTCGACGGATGCAAAGAACTCAAAACTGCGTTGCAGGATTACGTAAGTCTTTACTCGGAAACGCAAACTGCCACCGAGGCTGAGCCTTTCGACTACAACACATATAACGAGCGCTTAGATAAGATAAAGAAATCCTACGATGCAGGTATCGAAAAGTTAGAGGCAGCCGATAAAAAGGCAACCGAGCTCGAGAGCGAAGAAGAAGCCTAAGCAACTCCAAACTACATTTGAGATTCCAATGCCTAGCTAGTGTTTTTGGCTAGGCATTTTCGTATTGTGAGTCAGGCTGAACTCGAAGTGCAACTTCAAAGGTAAAAGCTCTGTTCGTTTTCGAACCCACCCATGAGGAGGACAAGCTCGATGCCTCGGCTTCGGATAAGAGCACTTGCTTTGAAATAAGGGTTCTGGGAAAGAATCTTCGATAGTGCGCGATTCTAAAGACGAGTAATGTCCTAACAACGCGGTATCTCCTACGTTTTATAGGTATTCGCCAATTAGGTATAAGCATAATCACGCACTATCGAGGATTTCTGGCAAACGAGGTCGAATTTAGAGAAAGCACTCAGAGTGGATAGGTTTTTGGCTGTGGTGGCTCGGAATTGCGGGAAGTACGAATCGCACTCAACTTCTTCGTCTTACTTATAAGAAATACCAGGTCGGAATATGAGCAAGCAAAAATAATCATACTTTGGCGCGATTCTGAGCCCCGCGATCGACTCCTCTTACTACAGAGCTTGTGTGCGTGCCTGGGTTGAGGTGCTGCCTCCGGTGAGTGCTTTGGCCCCAGCTAAAATCGTGTGTCCCTCGAAGTGGTGGTAGTATCTCTTCCTATGCAGATATCACCCTCGAAGTGGACACACGATAATTTGTAAGCCTCAAAAGAGGTACTCGGTTCTATGGCGAGGTGCTGGCGTTACCGGGAGGATTTGTGGTCGTTGAGTTATCGCTGGATTGGTTATCGTCAGGTGTTGGAGTTGGTGTTGGGGTTGGAGTGGGGGCAGGCTCAGGCCCTAACGAAATGTAAACCACAACGACACCATCAGCAACGCTTTGACGAATGATTGATCCTGCGGCAACGGTGCTGGAATACTCTTCATAGTAAATGCGGTCGTAGTATTGCAGGAGTGCTTCAGCTTCGGCTTGCGTCATGCCTGAAACATTAGGCGCATCTGTTGCAGATCCCCCGTATTGATTGCTCTGTGATTTATTGAAAGTGTTCTCGTAGGGAGGGGCATCTTTTTTGTCAAAATCCTTAATGGGCAGGTCGGCATGATACATGGTCATGAAGTTTTTCCACGCATATGAACAATCGAGCGATTCAGGCATGCTGCGTTCTTGACGTGCTCCAATCCAAACAGCCGTGCTCAAGTAAGGAGTATATGCGCACAGCCAACTATCGCGCCAATTTTCCGAAGTACCTGTTTTGCCTGCTTGAGGTTGTCCACTTGAAAGAGCGGCAGCAGTTGCAGTTCCCTCGGTAAAGACTGTTTTTAATACCTGGGTAGTTGCATATGACACTTCCGGAGTCAGTACGCGTTCGGGAGCATCAACGTGCTCGAATAAGACACTTTGATCAGCGGCGATAATCTGTGTGATTGCAACAGGGTCGCGTTGTTCTCCTCCGGAAGCTAGGACTGAATAAGCACCCGCCATTTCCAGAGTGCTTACTCCAACAGCACCAAGAGTTGCTGAAGGGAGGGGCTGCAAGTCACTTGAGGTGATGCCCATCTTTCGAGCTACCTCATAAGCAGACTGTGCTCCAAGGTAATCAATGAGCCGTGCATAACCAGTATTCGATGAGATAGCTGTTGCGTTTTGAATCGTGCGTACTCCATAGCTTGCACCGCCATAGTTTTCAACACGCCAACCATCAATGGTTACAGGTGAAGAGCAATCGATGCGCGTTTTAGGATCGATACCATTTTCTATGGCAGAAATTAAGGTAAAGGTTTTAAATGATGATCCAGCATGACGTAGTCCTTGAGTTGCTAGGTTGAACTGGTCGCTTGCGTAATCCTTGCCTCCAACCATTGCTTTTACATAGCCGTTGCTGGGGTCTACGGCAGTTAGCGATACCTCAAGATCGTCAGCCATATTGTCATATTGCTCACGAGCAGCGGTTTCTGCCATATTCTGTATATTGGGATCTATTGTTGTATAAACAGTGAGGCCGCCCTTGAATACATCAGCAGAAGAGTATTGGTCAAGCAGGAGCTGTCGAACGTAGCTCGTGAAATAAGGATAGGCATAGATACCGTCAGCCGCGCCTTCTGGTGCCGGGTTGAGGTTAAGGGGCTCAATTACAGCAGCGTCATATTCTTCTTGCGTGATGACGCCATTGGTGACCATACGGTCAAGCACGAGATTGCGTCGTTCGAGACAGGCTTCGGGATTTGTTTTTGGATTAAGGTAGGTTGGTGATTGAGGTATGCCAACCAAGGTGGCTGCCTGCGCGATACTGAGCTCATTGGCGTGCACTTGAAAATAATTCTTTGCTGCTGCCTCGATGCCATAACAACCATCACCATAGTTGATAGTGTTGAGGTACATCATTAAGATTTCGTCTTTGCTGTATATTTTCTCGAGGTCTATGGCTAGCTGAATTTCGCGGACTTTACGCTCGACGGATATCTCAGTAGCCTCTTCAGACAAGATGGTGTAGCGAACGAACTGCTGAGTAATAGTAGAGGCTCCTTCAAGCTCACCGCCCTGTAAGTTAACAAAGAGTGCACGCATGATGCCTTGTGGGTCTACACCGTTGTGCTCGTAATAGCGCACGTCCTCGGTGGCAATGGTCCCCTGTAATACATAGGGGCTTACCTGGTCGATTGTAACCGGGTCGCGGTTTTCTACATAGAATTCTGCGAGTAGAGTAGTGTGGTCCCCGGCGTACACGCGGGTCTTTTGGGCATAATTAAAGGCGTCTGAGTTTTCTACACTCGGAAGATCTTCGAGCCAACTATTTATGATGCCTTTCACGCCCTGAACAGCACCAAAGCCAATAACTGCAACTATTAAAACAGAAACGAGAAGGGTCCATATTGCTCCGTGGTTTCGCTTCTCGCGCATTTTGCGCCGATTTTTCAATATTACCTCCGAATCTTGCTTAGATTACTATACTGTATGACCCTTCGATTTCAAGCGCATCCTCAAGACGAGCGTTTTCAGCTCACGCGTGCTACAGATGACCCGATAGACTCAGTGGGTATGTGTTTGTACAGGGAAGATGTATGAAAATCAACGCTGTTCATAATCGATATATGTACGTATATGCCGATAGTGAGAGCAGAGCTATGGAATCGTGAAGAGGAATCGACCAATTTACGAATAACCAAGCCTCTAGGTGTCGGTTTACATTAAGATAGGTGAACTATGAGACGAGAAAACACAGAACTACTTGCCCCTGCAGGGAATATGATGTCGCTGCATGCAGCCGTGCAAGGTGGTGCCGACGCGGTTTATTTAGGCATAGATGTATTTAATGCCCGCCGCGGGGCTGATAACTTTACTCTTGAAACATTACGAGAGGCATGCGACTACGCTCACTTGCGAGGAGTAAAGGTCTACCTCACCTTGAATACGGTAATTCTTCCTAATGAATTTAATGAGGTACTCGAATACTCGCGACAAGCCTATCGGGCAGGAGTCGATGCCTTTATCGTGCAAGATATTGGTCTTTGCTCAGAGCTGGCGCGTGCGCTTCCCGAAGCAGACCTGCACGTCTCTACCCAGATGAACACGCACTCTAAAAGTGCGCTTGATGCCTTAAACCACCTAGGCGTAAAAAGAGTTACTTTATCTCGTGAGCTTTCTTTGGAAGAGCTTGAGGTTCTTGCTCAGTATGCAGAAAAGCTCGGAATGGAAGTTGAAATATTCGCTCACGGCGCACTATGTGTGTGCTATTCGGGACAATGCTTTATGTCCTCAATGGTGGGAGGCCGCTCAGCAAATCGGGGTTTGTGCGCGCAGGTATGTCGTTTGCCGTATACGCTTCATAATACGGCTTTAAGAAAAACGCTTTCCGCAGAAGGCGAATATCTTCTCTCGCCAAAGGATCTTTGTACAATCGATATGCTCCCATCCTTGCTAGACGCAGGTGTTGCGTCGCTTAAGATTGAGGGCCGTATGAAATCGCCCGAATACGTTTATACGGTGACTTCACGGTATCGCAAAGCACTTGATCAGATATATTCAGACCAAAATCAGCAAACTTTGGTCTCTGCAGAAGATCGTCAGGCTTTAGCCGAAGTATTCTCGCGAGGATTCACTCAAGGGTATTTGCGTGGAGAACGCGGCAACGAGCTGATGAGTTACGGGCGGCCGAATAATAGAGGTGTGTTCGTCGGTCGGGTAGCTTCTGTTTCTGGCGAAAACATTGTGCTTACTACCGAAACCGAGATTCATCTTGGAGACGTGCTTGAATTTTGGACGAATAAGGGCCACATCACACATACGGTCGATTCGGTTGCGCGCGACAAGCAGGGGCGCATTACCTGCAAGATCAAGCGTGCGCTAACGCGTGGAGATCGAGTTTTTCGAGTTCGAAATGCCGAATTGGTGTTCGTTGATGATGCGCTTTTGCCAGCAGTTCCTGTGAAGGCTGAAGTAAACTTGCAGATTGGTAAACCTTTATCAATGCATGTTGTCTACCACGCACAAAACGAAGAAGATGCGGGTAGCCGCTCTGTGAGAGTGGAGGGTCCACTTGTAGAAGCTGCCCGAACAAAGGCGGTTAATGCCGAGGAAGTATATGAACATATAGATCGTCTCGGAAGTTCTCCGTTTACGCTGGAGCAGCTCGATATCAATTTAGACGAAGGTGTTGGTATAGGGTTTTCGCAGCTTCATAAAATTCGTAGTCGTGCTCTCGAACAGCTTCAAGAAGAAATACTGCGCGACTATCATAATCGCGAATTACATAAAACCGAACGCGCAAACCGAAAAGCAGTCGCAAAATCGAGCGGATGCAAGGTGGTAGCTTTTGCCACAAATCCTGCATGTGCTCGCGCTGCAAAGCGGGCGGGCGCCGATAGCGTGTATGTCCCCGCACTTAACTACAAGCGAGGCCAAGGGGTAATAGCAGGTCAACTTTCAGAAACTGCTGAATCTGCAGGCTATCCAAAGCAGGCTATCGTAGCTCTGCCGGTTGTCGATCACGAAGCTATGCCGGGTTCTCGCGAGCAGATTCAGGGGATTGATCCTTGGTCCTATGTCAAGTCAGGTAAGCCTGTCTTGGCAGAAAACCTAGGAGAAGCCCAACGTGCGCTTGAGCTAGGAGCGCTGGTCGAATTAGGTTCGCACATTCCTCTCACCAACCAAGAGAGCCTTCGTTATGTTGCAGATTGCGGAGTTGAGCGTGTGTGGCTCTCTCCCGAATTGTCCCTTACCCAAATTGAAGAGCTGGGTGCCGAGCATCCGGTTCCGCTTGGAATTATGGTTGCTGGATCACATGTTTTGATGACTACCGAGCACTGTTTGCTTATGAGTCAGGGGCCATGCAACGAGGATTGTGTGTCGTGTCTCCGAAGAAAAAGCCCACACTATCTGAAAGATAGAAAAGGATATGAGCTGCCTGTTATTACAGATGCGCTTGGTAGGAGTCAGATTTACAATGCTATTGACTTCGACATTGTCCACATGGTGCCCGAGTTAATTCGTGCTGGCCTTGATGCTTTTATGGTAGACACAACGATGATGAACGTTGCAGAAACTACAAAAGCTCTGACGCGAGCCTGTCGAGCGCGAGATATTGCGATAAAAAGCGGCGATAAAGTTTCTAAAAAAGAAGGGGCTACAACTGGCCACATCTTCCGTGGGGTTTCTTAAACCTCAGGTTGTAAGCTCGAATGGCTCAGATGTGCGGCAAAGAACGATTTTCCTATGGCTGCGCGGAGGCTAGCTCGAAAATGATCAAGAAACCCCAGGTCAAAATTACCGACGGTGCTTTGTGTCGTACTTTGCCGTCATTTTCAGCCTCGTGAAGTATTGCCTGTTGCCACTGAAGGTATTGTGATACCATACCTCACCAGGACACGCTGCGGAATTGAACAATCCGACAGTTAGTAAGCTATGTGAATAATACAAGGAGATGAGTTCGATACTACCTGAAGAACAACTACGCATCATTCAGTCTGGAACAGCGCAAATCGTTCCTGAGAGTGCCTTACTTGATAAGTTAAAGTCCGGAAAAACGCTCAACATTAAGCTTGGCGTTGATCCGACTGCTCCCGATATTCATCTGGGACACGCAGTTCCTTTGCGCAAGCTACGGACTTTTCAAGACTTGGGCCATCACGTAACCTTAATTATCGGAGATGGAACAGCTCGCATTGGTGATCCATCCGGACGTAATTCTACGCGCCCTCAGCTAACATCAGAAGAAATCATGGTGAACGCTCAGACCTATGTTGATCAAGCGTTCAAGATCCTTGACCCAGAAAAAACCACGCTTAAGTATAACTCCGAGTGGCTTCTAGCTTTGACCATGGAAGATCTTCTCAAGTTGACTTCTAACTTCACTGTTGCGCGTATCCTTGAGCGGGATGATTTTCAAAATCGTTATACCAGCCATCAAACCATTAGTCTGCATGAGTTTTTGTATCCCGTCATGCAATCTTACGACTCTGTTGTAATTGATTCCGATGTTGAAGTGGGGGGCACCGACCAGCTTTTCAATCTGCTTGCCGGGCGCGAGCTTATGGAAAAGATGGGCATGGAACCACAGGTATGCCTCACGCTTCCTCTGCTCGAAGGAACCGATGGTGTCCAGAAAATGTCGAAGAGCTATGGCAACTACATTGGGCTCACCGATGAACCAGCTGATATTTTTGGCAAGGTTATGTCGATTCCCGATGAGCTGATGATTAAGTATTATCGCCTTGCATCTACCTGCTCGGTTGACGAGATTGAGAACATTGAAAAAGGCTTAGAGGCAGGGGAGCTGCATCCAAACAAGGTAAAGCGCGCTCTGGCACAAAACATTGTTGCAGCATATTACAGTGCTGAGGAAGCGCAAGCCGCAGAAGATCAGTTCGATCTTGTATTCAAGCAGCATGAAATTCCTGACGACATCCCTGAATATCAGGCTGACCTTACGCCAAACGATGAAGGGCTTGTATATCTCGCAAAGCTTATTGCTGATGCAGGACTGGCTCCTTCAACAGGAGAGGCTCGTCGACTTATCGATGGCGGGGGAGTTAAAGTTAACGGAGAAGCCGTTGCCGCAAAAAGCTACAACCTTGATCCGGCGTTACTGAAAGATGCAGTTATCCAGGTAGGAAAGCGCAAGTACGTCAAGCTTGTCTAAGAAGGCGCCATATATACATCATCTAAAAGGTCGGGCTCACCCCGGCCTTTTCTTATGTGCGGGGTGCCGCCATTCTGAGCTACCTCAAGCAAAAGACCTATCCGCCCTGAGAGATTTCCGAATTCGACTTCGTTTGTCGAAAAATCTCGATAGTGCGTGATTCAGGGCTGCGAATATCAGGTAAATACCTACAAAACGTAGGAAATAGGTGTTTTCAGAACTTCTTTCGTTTATTAAGTCGCGCACTTTCGGGCTATAGGAAAAAATGTGTTGATGAAAAACTGAATAGTTGCAGATAAGACCTCAGAAATGGGGTCTTTCTGTTGATGTCCACCAACAGGTTACTCGGAAAAAATGTG
>JBMNSJ010000006.1:0-57381 GCA_050945135.1 Raoultibacter sp. | reverse complement strand
GGCATTCATGAGGTTCTCCTATCTTGATGTTTTGTAGTAAATCCATCATAGACGGAGAACCTCTTTCGTACAAGTGTTCTTTTATATCATTTGACCAGGCATTTGCACACGGTGGTTTAACATAGAGAGGAGTACTTTGTGTCAGACCCAAATCCCCAACAATTGAGCGCCTCGGGGCGCCCACTTCCCCAACGATGGCTTGCCATAATCACTGTTATCTGGTCGGGGCAAGCCGTATCAATGATTACCAGCTACGCGGCTGCTTTTGCAGCTGTGTGGTTCATTACCGAAACCACCGGAAGCGCTCTCATGCTCTCCATCGCTACCATCTGCGCTTTTTTGCCACAAGGCTTACTCTCTCCTTTCGGAGGTGTGATTGCAGATAAGTTCAACCGTAAAAAAGTGATGATTATAGCCGACTTAAGCGTAGGCATTGTTTCTTTTATTCTTGGCGTAGCAATCTTGCTTGGTCACGCAACCTTTGAACTAATCCTCATTATGATTATTGCCCGCTCAATTGCTCAAGCCTTCCATGGCCCCGCCATGATGGCCGCCATGCCCATGCTGGTGCCTGAAAAGCATCTGCTCCGCATTAATACGCTTGATCAATTGCTTATGAGCGGTGCTGGCATTTTGGCTCCAGCTTTTGGCATCTTGCTCTATACCACCATCGGCTTTCACTCGGTTATGTTCCTCGATTTTGCGGGTGCCGTCATTGCGGTTGGAGGCTTGCTGCTAGCAAAAATTCCAACAACCTATGATGCAGACGCCGAGAACCAGCACGTTATTGCCAATATGGTCGATGGGTGGAAATCTCTCTCAGTCCATAGAGGCCTGGTCGTTTTGATAATCGGCGTGACGCTTGGTATGGTTATTTTCTCACCACTTAGTGCTTTATTCCCACTGATGACCTACGACCACTTCAGCGGAGATGGCTATATGGCCTCAATTGTTGAGGCTGCTTTTGGAGCGGGCATGCTCGTCGGCTCGGGCGTATTGATGATTTGGGGTGGCGGTAAACGTCTCGCGGGTTTAATTTGTCTTGCGGCAGTCATTGTTGGCGTAACAACTGCAGCCTGCGGATTCTTAAGCTCAGATATGTTCATAGGCTTTGTCGTGCTCTGTGTGTTCATGGCAGTTGCCTGCGCTTGGTTTAATGGACCTCTGATTACCCTCATTCAAAAACGTGTTCCTGAAGAAAAAATGGGGCGCGCGCTGGGATTAACCACCGCTGCTATCGGACTTGCGTCTCCCTTAGGAGTTGCCCTTGGTGGCGTGCTTGCAGAGTTTATTGGGATTGCCCCCTTCTTCGTCGTTGATGGCCTTGCCTGCCTCGCGGTAGGAATTGGTTTTTACTGCTTTAAGAGTGTACGGGCGCTCGATAAAGAAGAGCCTGCGCCGCTAGAGCCCCTTAAGATTCCCGCAAAAGAGACGAGTTCCAATACAAAGATCTAAGCGTCGATTACCCTGTAAGCTCGAGGTGGCAGCCTCAATGATGCCACCTCTTCACTCCCCTATTCCGATGCACTGCTCCTAACCGGAATGAAAGGAGCAAGAAGAGATTAGGACCTAACGCTTGAAGCTTGTGCGATTCTTCTTTGCGGCAAAAACGCTACCTTTGCGAGCGTCCTTCTTCAAACGAGCAAGGATATCATCTTCACTCGTGCCCTCAACTTGGCTTCGCAGCTTAACAATTTGATCGCGTAAGTGGGCAGCCTCTTCATAATCCATATCAGCAGACGCTCGAGCCATTTCATCTTCCATAGATGAAATGATACGTAAAACCTCTTCGCGAGATAGCGCAGCCAGCTCTTTATTAACCTGCTCGGCAGTACTGTTGCCCACCTCATCTTGCACGTAGCGCATGATGTCGTTGATGGCCTTACGGATAGTTTGCGGCTCTATTCCATGTTCTTCGTTATAAGCCATCTGAATCTCGCGACGACGCTTTGTTTCATCAATTGCACGCTTCATTGAGTCTGTCATTTTATCGGCATACATGATGACCTGGCCACTAACATTACGCGCCGCACGCCCTATGGTTTGAATGAGTGAGCGTTGGTTGCGCAAAAAGCCCTCTTTGTCGGCATCCAAAATAGCCACCAAAGAAACTTCAGGCAGATCGAGTCCTTCACGCAAGAGATTAATACCCACCAACACATCGAACTCGCCAGCCCGTAAATCGCGCAGTATTTCAACGCGCTCAAGGGTTGCAATATCTGAATGCATGTAACGTGTCTTGATATTTTGATCAAGGAGATGATCGGTAAGATCTTCTGCCATCTTTTTGGTTAAGGTGGTGACCAGCACGCGCTCTTCTCGCGAAATACGCTCGCGAGCTTCATCAATAATATCGTCAATCTGAGAAGCCGATTTCCGCACAATAATCTCGGGATCGAGTAAGCCCGTTGGACGAATGATTTGCTCAACTTGGGCAAGCGATACTTTCTCTTCGTAATCTCCCGGCGTAGCTGATACATACACGAATTGAGGAATCTTCGATTCAAATTCGTCGAAACGTAGGGGACGATTATCCAGACAGGACGGCAGCCTGAAACCATGCTCCGCTAAGGTAATCTTGCGCGAACGATCCCCTTCGTGCATGCCGCGAACCTGTGGCACCGTGACATGGCTTTCGTCTATGATGCACATGAAGTCTTTGGGGAAATAATCGATTAGGGTGTAGGCAGGCTCGCCGGGAGCACGCCCGTCAAGATGGCGTGAATAGTTTTCGATGCCAGAGCAAAATCCCATTGTCTCCAACATTTCCAGATCGTAGTTTACGCGCATCTCTAAGCGCTGTGCCTCTAAGAGCTTTCCCTGTTCTTTAAACTGCGCAAGACGATCATTGAGCTCTTCGCGAATAGTTTTGATGGCGCGATCAAGCTTTGGACGCGCAGTAACATAGTGAGACGCAGGCCACAAAGGTAAAGCCTCAAACTCGTTGATAAGCTCGCCTGTTACATTATCAATTTCTGCGATTGACTCTATTTCGTCTCCCCAGAACTCAACGCGAACGGGGTTATCGGCATAGGGGGGAAACACATCAAGAGAATCTCCCCGTACGCGGAAGGTTCCTCGTTTAAGCTCATAATCATTGCGGTCGTATTGGATGTCAATCAGATCGTGTATAAGCTGGTCACGCTCCACTTCGACCTCTTTATCTAAAAACACAGCTAAGCCAGCATAATCCATCGGCGAACCGATGCCGTAAATGCACGAGACGCTTGCCACCACAATACAATCGCGACGCGAAAGTAAAGCACTGGTTGTTGCATGGCGCAGCTTTTCTACCTCTTCGTTGATGGAGGCATCTTTCTCGATAAAAGTATCGCTTGACGGAACATACGCTTCAGGTTGGTAATAGTCGTAATACGAAACAAAATACGACACAGCATTGTTTGGGAAAAACTCTTTAAGCTCGGCAGCAAGCTGGGCGGCTAAGGTTTTATTTGGTGCCATGACCAAGGTGGGCTTTTGCACTGCCTCGATGGTTTTTGCCATGGTGAAGGTTTTGCCTGAGCCGGTTACACCCAAAAGTGTTTGATAACGCAGCCCATCGGTAATGCCCTTAGCTAGCTTTTCTACTGCCTGTGGTTGATCCCCGGCTGGCTCATAAGGAGATACGACTTCAAAAGGAACTGAGGCGAGACGCACTTCGGGAAGCTTCCCCTCCATACGCATGCCCTCGAGATTAGATAGGTGACTCACGAGCGATACCTCCACACTGAACTGCCGCTGAACAACTTGAAAAGTGACGCAATATTCAGCGTAGCACAAATTGAGAAAATGAACAGATGTTCGTTTGCAAATCTAAAGATTTAATTCTTCCCATAAAAGATCAAGCTTGGCAGTGAGCTCTTCGAAGTCTCCCGCGTTTTCCACCACGTATTGCGCCCACGTGCGACGTTCGTCATCACTTGGCTGGCGCTCAATACGATGGAGCACATCTTCTCTATCAAAGCCTTTCGCAACCGCCCGCTCAACTCGAAGCTCAACTGGAGCAGTTACCGCAATAATAGAAGATGACAGTTTTCCATAGCGTCCATCAGGACCATCAAAAGCAGAAACTTCAACAAAGGCAAGTGAGTTCTTCTTTTCTGTTTGCTCTTCAACCCACTGCTTCATCAAACTAATGATAAAAGGAGCCGTAATGTCAGAAAGAAGCCTTGTTGTTGCCGGCGTCACAAAAGCGCATGCTGCAAGTTTCTTTCGAATTATCTCGCCGGACTCATCGAGAATTTCTGAACCAAAAGCTTCAACCAAGCGATTTTTTGCTTCAGGGAGCGCAAGCGCCTGGTGCCCCAGCAAATCAAGGTCGAGAGTTGGCGCCCCGCGTTCTGCGAAATATCGAGTCACGGTTGATTTTCCCGAACCGATGCCCCCTATGATAAGTATAGTTTCCATGACTCCATAGTAACAAGAAAGCTAAGACTTATGAAGCAGCCTTAGCTTTCTGAGTAAACGATGGAACAGTTTTACAAGATTTCAGCACTACTGAGCGAAGGTGGCTAACTCCTTGAATACTTCGTTAGCTCCATGAACCACTCTCGTTGAGCCACTGTTGCCAACAAGTAGCAGTGATGGAACTTGGACAATAGCGTAGCGCTCAGCAAGCTCGGGATTATCTTCAGCATATATCCTCTCGAAGACAATTTCGTCTTGCGTAAGCAGTTGCTCAACCCGCTTACAATTCGGGCATGTCTGCATTGAAATCAGATAGACGCCCTCAGGAAGTGTGCTAGTCTCTGCCGCTTGGCTCTGCGATGGTGTTGCTGCAGATGATTTTTCCTGGCCTTGGCTTTGCGCTGACAGGGTATGCTTTCCCACTTCAAGCTTTGCGTTCTTTACATCGTAGACTTTGCGATCCAAAAACTCTTGCGATTTGCCGTCATTCCAATTCTTTACCGGACGATAATAGCCCGTAATCCGGCTATATACTTCGGTTTCGCCGTGACAATCCGGGCACTCAAACTCTTCGCCCGCAATGTATCCGTGACTTGCGCATACCGAATAGGTGGGAGAAATCGTGTAATAGGGCAATTTATAGTTCTCGGCAATCTTATGAACAAGATTAGCGGTTGCCTTCCAGCTTGGCATCTTTTCTCCCAAGAAGGCGTGAAATACCGTGCCCGAAGTATAGAGAACCTGCAGGTCATCTTGCACCTCAAGTGCGCTAAAAACATCGTCGGTGTAGCCAACAGGCAAATGCGAAGAGTTGGTATAGTAGGGCTTACCGCTCTCGTTTGCTGTAATGATCTCGGGGAATTGCTCTTTATCGTGCTTTGCAAAGCGATAGGTAGTACTTTCTGCTGGCGACGCTTCAAGGTTATACAAATCCCCATATTGCTCCTGGTAATCGCTTAAGCGCTCACGCATATGGTTGAGAACGTCCTTGGTGAATTCCTGCGCCTGCTCATCGGTCATATCTGCACGCAACCATGAGGCGTTGAGGCACGCTTCATTCATGCCAACAAGACCAATCGTTGAGAAATGATTTTCGAAGGTACCCAAGTATCGCTTCGTATAAGGATATAAACCTGCATCAAGCAACTTTGAAATAACCGTACGCTTTGTTTTCAAAGAACGTGCAGCCACATCCATCAAGTGATCAAGGCGGCTATAAAAGTCGGCTTCGTCAACTGACTGATATGCAATACGGGGCATGTTTATAGTTACCACACCAATTGAGCCTGTTGATTCACCACTTCCGAAGAAACCGCCCGACTTCTTTCTGAGTTCGCGCAGATCAAGCCGAAGTCGACAGCACATCGAGCGCACATCGGAAGGTTCCATATCAGAGTTGATATAGTTTGAGAAATAAGGTGTGCCATATTTTGCGGTCATCTCAAATAAGAGCTTATTATTCTCGGTTTCACTCCAGTCAAAATCACGCGTGATTGAGTACGTAGGAATTGGATATTGAAATCCGCGTCCATTTGCGTCGCCCTCAATCATAATCTCAATGAAAGCTCGATTAACGATATCCATTTCCTTGCTGCAATCACCATAGGTAAAATCTTGCTCTTTACCTCCTACGATAGCCGGCATATCCTTCATGTCTGCCGGCACGGTCCAGTCGAGGGTAATATTTGAGAACGGTGCCTGAGTTCCCCAACGGCTAGGGGTATTCACGCCGAAAATGAAAGACTCGAGAGATTTCTTAACCGAATACAAATCAAGATTATCAATCTTTACAAAGGGCGCCAGGTAGGTATCGAAAGAAGAAAAAGCCTGTGCACCTGCCCACTCGTTTTGCATAATACCCAAAAAATTTACCATTTGATTGCACAGTGTCGAAAGGTGGCTGGCTGGCTTGGAAGTGATCTTGCCCGAAACCCCACCGAGACCTTCAAGAATTAACTGCTTAAGCGACCAACCCGCACAGTATCCAGTAAGCATTGATAAATCATGTAAGTGCAGCTCGGCATTTCGATGGGCTTCGGCAATTTCACGATCATAAATCTCGGTAAGCCAATAGTTTGCTGTGATTGCACCCGAATTCGAAAGAATGAGTCCCCCAACCGAATACGTTACTGTTGAGTTTTCCTTAACGCGCCAATCTTCTACGTTTACATAACTGTCAACAATTGCTTTATAGTCGAGCAGGGAGGCATTTGCATTACGCACTTTTTCTCGCTGCTGGCGATACAGAATGTAAGCCTTGGCAACATCGGCATAGCCACCTAAACTCAAAACCTCTTCGACGCTGTCTTGAATATCCTCAACACCAATGATGCCATTCTTAATTTTTGGCTCGAAATACGCTGTAACATTCAGGGCAAGCATATCGATAGACGAGGGATGATATTGCTTTTCGAGTGCGTCAAAGGCGAGAGATATCGCGTGCGAAATTTTGTTAATGTCGAAGGAAGATGTTTTGCCATCGCGCTTTTTAACTTGATACATTGCTGCTCCTTTTGAATGTCGTGTTTAATGTGTTAGCTATTTAGTTGTATTTTAAGGCGAATCCCCACTCTAAACCCATCCGAAACTAAAGTCAATGAGAATATACAATATGTAGGAATATTAACGGTTATCGTACAATATATTGTGTATTGCTCAGCAATATACTAGGCTTGTAGTACTCCATGATTGCGAACCGTAAGAAAGCAAAACGAGACCAGAGGACACATGAGAATAGCGGGACTGCAAAAATTAACTCTTCTTGATTTCCCCGACAAGACTGCCATGACACTCTTTTGTCCGGGATGCAACCTGCGCTGCCCCTTCTGTCACAACGCTGAACTTATTGGTATCACAGGCGAGCACGAATCACGCACACCTTCTCAAACGAGAACCCCCGAAATTGCGCCTAAAGAGTTCTTCACCCTTCTCGAATCGCGCGCGGGGCTCATCGATGGCGTGTGCATCACCGGCGGCGAGCCTCTTCTACAATCAGAACTCGAAGAATTTTGCTTAGAGATTAAGGAACGCGGCTTTTTGGTAAAGCTTGATACCAACGGCTGTTTCCCCTCGGCTCTGCGCAATCTCGTTGAGGCGAAAGCCATTGACTACGTGGCTCTCGATGCCAAAAACTGCGCTTCTCGCTATGCCGAAACCGTGGGTATTTCTGGTTTTGATAGCACGCCAATCTTTGAAAGCATTGACTACCTTCTTCATTCATCGATTGAATATGAGTTTCGAACCACCCTTGTCAAGGAGCTTCATGATTTGCAATCGCTCAGCGAATTGGCCAGTTCACTTAAAGGAGCACGTCGTTGGTATTTGCAGAGCTTTGTAGATGGAGAAGGTGTTCTTGCTGGCGAGGGAACGCTTCATTCTTTCACGAAAGCAGAGCTTGATGCCATGCATTCTGCGCTGAGGCGCATCATACCCACCGTTGCTCTTCGCGGTGTGTAAATACCTGGCTCGAGGATGCCTCCACGCACCGTTTACTTAACTAATCGTCATTCCATTGCATTTGCAACAGACGGTAAAACCACTCTTTCTTAAGGTGTAGAAATAACCCGCAGTACTGCACCTCACAACGTATGCGATGCAGGTAAACTCATATACTCGATGGAGGATTATGCTTCCCTTTTTTGCTTCGTATATACCTAACCTTTTACAGGTGGCTCCTTTTGTGTTGCTCTTTTTCTATCTTTGCGCAAAACCTCTTCGCCGTTTCCCTGGGCTTTTTTATGCAGTCTGGACAATTCTGGTACTCGCCGTTAGTTGGAGTGCCCCTGTTGTTGATATCATGCAAGACGCTACTCCGGCATTTGTTCTCGCATATGACATGTCACTTGACGGTTTAGGCGCAAGCCTTCCAGGTCTTAAAATCATTCTTGATCTTTTCACCTCCTCGTATACCGGCGTATGCATCTATCTTATCGTGATGTTTGTAGGCGCTATGCGCAAAGGAGTTCTTGTTAAGCGCTTCTTGTCTATTCGCTCAGAGCTTTCAGTTATCGGCGGCATCATTATTATGGGGCACGTCTTACGCGTCGCTAACTTCCCTTTCTTGTTTACCAACTCGTTTTGGTGGGAAATGTGGGGTTCTCCTGCGGCGATGTTTATGTTTATAGCCGCAGTTATTATTGGACCGCTGCTTACTCTTTGTTTTCTTGTACCCTGGATTACCTCGTTTAAAGCAATTCGCAAAAAGATGAAACACAGCACGTGGAAAAAACTGCAGAAGCTTGCCTATCCCTTTATGGCGCTCATGATAGCTCAGGGTTTTTTCTTAGCCATCGGCCACATCACCTACGGGTATCCGTATGATGATAGCTATACACTGATGGCAATTTCCTCTAACCCGGTTGCATGGCTCAGCTCTTTCGCGCAACAGGTTGCCACAGCTTGGATGTATCTGCTGCTCGGGATTGCCTACGTAGCGCTTAAGGTACGGAAGCGGCGCGAGAAAACATCCAGCAAGACAACGCCGGCAGCTTAGCTTACACAATGGACTTCCCTGATAACACCGCCGCCAAGCACTTCTTCTCCTTGATAAAAAACGGCAACCTGTCCTGACGCTGTGCTTGCTTGAGGATTGCTAAACGACACTACCACAGTCGCACTATCCGTATCACTTCCTATTGCGCAGGGTTCCACCACACAGGGAACAGCCCGAGAACGATAACGGAGCTTAACGGTGCATTCAAGAGGATTACCGAGACACTCGATTGCTTGCCAGTTTAGCTTATGAACCACGACACCATTTATGAAGCTCTCTTCCTTAAAGCCCACTACGAGCTCATTTGTTTCAAATCGTTTGTCGAGTACGTAATAAGGCTCTGCAGCTGCCACTCCGATGCCTTTTCGCTGACCAACAGTAAGGGATGAAAGCCCCGCGTGTTTCCCGAGCACCTTACCCGACCTATCCACGATAGAGCCCTCTTTTTCGATAAGCCCCCTCGCCCGCAGAAAGTCTGGATACTTGCCGTCGATGAAACAAATATCTTGGCTATCTTCTTTGTGAGCAACCTCCAAGCCCGCTTCTTTGGCAAGAGCGCGAACCTCTACTTTAGTACTGCTTCCTAAAGGCAGAACCAAGGATTTTAGTTGCGCTTGCGAAAGCTGAGAGAGCATGTAGCTCTGATCTTTACTCTGATCAAGTGCCGTTTTTACGATGTAGCGCCCGTTATGGGCGAGGGAATCGATACGAGCATAATGCCCTGTTGCTACCTTTTCACACGCCAGCTCACGAGCAACTTCAAAGAGAGCAGGAATCTTTGCTCGCGCATTGCACTGTACGCAGGGGCTAGGCGTTAGTCCGTGCGCATAATCTTCAACAAAAGGCTTAACAACCTCACGCTCAAAGAGCGCGGTGCAATCTCGGGTGATGTGAACGATGCCCAGGCTTTTACACACTGCCTCTGCCTCTTTTGCAGATTGTCGCGAATGTTCGTCGTCGAGAAACAGCGCGGTACATCCGATAACCTCATAGCCAGCACGCATAAGATAGATAGCCGAAGTTGCAGAGTCAACGCCCCCGCTCATCCCTAAGACAATCTTTCTAGCATCTTCCACGAAAGCCTCTTGTTCCTTTTTCTCGAATTCTACGCGCATACCAACTTTCATCTAGGCATGCGGCATACCCACCACGTAGTATACTGCATCGAATTTGCCGGGACGAAGATCTTGGCCTTTGCTCTGCAGCGAGCTCAAGAAGCCGGGTGGATGAGAATGACGGCAAAGTACGATATTTTTTCTTGCTTAGATTCCGACCTGGTGCTTCTTGAAAACTCTCTGGCGAATTAGGGTGAGATTCGTACATTAGCGCAGTTCTGAGCCATCCCAGGAAAATAAACCTATCCGCCCTGAGCGACTTCTTCAGATCCGACCTCGTTTGTCAAAAATCTTCGATAGTGCGTGATTTTCTTGCGTCCAACTAACAAATACAGCTAAACCGAGGGTGCTCGTGCATTTTCTGCATCCTAAATCGCGCACTATCGCGAATTCTTTCCCAGCAGCCCCATCTCAAGCAATGATTGCCAGCTGAAGCCGACCCGTCATGCTTGTCCAACTCGCGTGACACTTGGAAAGGACTTGCTTCTTCTATAAGCCATCCTATAACCCTAAGGTGCACTTCACGCTCTCAAAAGCCACGCGCCCTCATACGAAAACCGGGCCCCTAAACGAGGCCCGGCAATAAGTGCATATGATAAGTTGCTTGAAAACTACTCAGCAGATTCTTCCTGAGCGGCTTCTGCTTCAACAACTTCAGCAACAGTTTCTGCTGCCTCTGCTGCAGCTTTTTCGTCTCCTGCAGCATCTGCTTCTTTGACGCTTTCGGCAGCTTCGGTTGCGATTGCATCTTCAACTGTCTTCAGCTCTTCGCGAGCCTCGGCATCATCGGCAGCTTCGATAGAAGCCTTGGAAGCTTCTTCAGCTTCGCTTGCCTTTTTCTTGGCAGGTTTCTCTTCGGGAACATAGCTCTCGTCGACAGGAATATCGAAACCAAGGTCTTCAGCAGCAGCCTTCATTGATAAGGAAATGCGACGACGCTCAGGATTGATTTCCATAACCTTAACTTTGACCTCGTCAGCAACATGGCAAACCTGTGCTGGAGACTCGATATGCTTCAGAGACATTTCTGAGATATGGACGAGACCTTCAACGTTCTCGCCAAGCTCGATAAATGCACCAAAAGGAACAATCTTGGTAACTTTACCATCAGCGATGGTGCCCAGAGGATATGCCTCAACAAGACGTACCCATGGATCCTCGGTGGTCTGCTTGAGTCCGAGAGAAATGCGCTCACGCTGCAAATCTACATCGAGAACCTCAACCTCAACCTCGTCGCCAACCTTAACAACCTCTGAAGGATGGTTGACGTGGTTCCAAGAAAGCTCGGAAATGTGAACGAGACCATCGATGCCGCCCAGGTCGACAAATGCACCGAAGTCAACGATTGAAGAAACAGAGCCCTTCAGGCGCATGCCCTTGCTGAGTTTCTCGAGAATTTCAGCACGCTCGTTTTTGCGTCCTTCTTCAAGCAAAACGCGACGCGAAAGCACAACGTTGTTGCGATTGCGATCCATCTCAATGACGCGCGCTTCAATCTCGGTACCCATGTACATATCAAGATCTTTCACGCGGCGAAGGTCGACCAAAGAAGCAGGGAGGAATCCACGAAGACCGATGTCGAGGATGAGACCACCCTTAACAACTTCGATAACCTCACCAGTAACAACTTCTGCGGCTTTAAATTTATCTTCAACTTGAATCCAAGCGCGCTCGTACTCGGCACGTTTCTTGGAAAGAATTAGGCGACCATCTTTGTCTTCTTTCTGAAGAACAAGAGCTTCGATTTTTTCGCCAACATTTACGATATCAGCCGGATCGGCATCTTTACGAATAGAGAGTTCGCGAGAAGGAATAACACCCTCGCTCTTGAAGCCAATGTCAACAAGCACTTCATCATGCTCGATTTTTACGACTGTTCCATCGACAAGATCACCTTCATCGAATTCAGTCAAGGTGCCGTCGATCATTTGATTCATCTGCTCATCTGAGATATCGTCAAATTCGATAACGGACGTGTTCTTAATTTCGGTCAAAACGGACCCCTTTCAAAACAATTCGGGGACCCTTCGTCATGATTGCTAGCTTTACTAACCATGTTCGCTCAAACTGCGAGCTTGCCAAAGGCACGGCGACAAACATGTCTCGGGGGCCTACATATTTTTACTTGCATGCCTACCATACAAGTTTGGTCAGTATACCATAGGCCCCTCGTAAAAGGCCGAAATCTACCCAAACGTAGCAAATCTGGAGTGAAGCGTAGTGCAAAGAAAATGGCCACACTCTCGCATGACCATTTCCTTGGGAGGGTAGATATGTGAAGTCACTTAGGCTGTAATGTATTCTGCCATGTCTTTGCCAGCGACCCTGCCTGATGCAAGAGCAAGTCCGGAACAGGTTCCTCCCACATCGTAATAGGGAGAACTATAAAGACTTCCGTTTTCGACACCGGCCATATACAAGCCTGGTATCACGTCAAACGAAGCGGTAAGCACACGACAATGATCATCGGTACGTGGACCACCAAAAGAATTGAAGGCACTTGGGTTGTACTCAAAGAGATAGTAGTTCGTCGATCCGTCTTCGATAGGCTGAAGGAGCTCAATTCTTTTGTTGAACAAAGTATCTTTGCCTGCTGCAACCATCTCATCGTACTCAGTAACAGTTGCCTCAAGACCAGCAAGATTCGCCTGCTCGGCTAGATCGGCAATACTTGATCCTTTCAGACACCAACCCTCTTCAAGAGCGGCTTCCAGATTAGTTTCAAAATCGGGAATTGGCTGGCTGAACATAGTTTGGGCTGATGTCCACACAGCAGGACTACCAATGTTTGCGTAGTAACTTGCCTCTTTCATCGCATTAACGACGTTCTCGCTAAAGATTGCATGGTAGCGCGCGACATGCATCGTTGCATCGCCGCCTCCTGCCATCGGCTCTTGAGCAAGCATATATTCGTTCATGAAACGCTGACCTCGCTCATCAACGAGTAAGCCACCGTAGAAGGCAAGCTGCATAAAGGGATTCGACGAAAATACTGACTGCACGGCTGCCTTTTCGCTCATGCCATAAATATCGTTCATTCCTAAACCGGAAATACGCTCGCGGAACCCACCAACTTCAAGCACCATTCGTTCGCCATCGCCGGTGTTGTTGCGAGAACCCATATTGACGACAGCCATATCGCCGAAGACTTCCTTCATCATTTCTTCGTTAGCTATATATCCACCGGTTGCCACACACACGGCCTTTGCCGTAATGTCGATGACTTTTCCGTTTTTGTCTTCTGCTTGCACACCAACAGCTCTATCGCCATCCATGAGGATATGAGTGCCTGAGGTGCCATACATTATCTCAACGCCAAGACTTTCAAGGTAAGCATTTGACGGTTCGCCCTTATTAGTGGTTACAAATCCATGCACTTCGACAAAACCGATATTGTAGCGATCACCCAAAAGTGACACCTCAACTCCGAACTCATTGAGAACGTCGATATTACTAGGCAAAAGCTCGACACAGTTGCGCAAAAGACGTGCGTTTACCGTCCAGTGTGCGAACGAAATCATCCGCTGATACAAATCATCAACGGTATAGGTTTCGCCTGCTTCCTTTGTATAGGAAGTTTCGACTGCCGCTGTTCCAGTAATTTCGTTATAGTTCGAATCGGTGGCGTTTCCGCTCTTCGTTACCATCAAGACGCTTCCAGCCCCAGCCTTGGCAATCTCATAAGCAGCCATGACGCCAGCTGCTCCCGAACCGAGCACAACCGCATCATAGCTTAAGGTTTCTTCCGCTTGTTTAAGCTCGGCAGTGCCCTCTTCGCTTTTTGTGCCAGCGCTATTGTTTGGCGAGCCGCATCCCGAAAGAATACCTGCGCCAACCAAGCCGGTAAGCCCCGCTGCTGAACCAGCGAGAAAACCTCTACGTGAAATTCCCCTTTGGATTTCTTCACTCATAATAAGCTCCTCCTTGTTTCGAGTTATCACGAGTGTATGAAGCGCCAAGCGCCTTGTGAAATATCCGTTTACATCTTTATAATAAGAAAGTCTTATCGTTCGAGATAGTTGATGAATTTTTGGAGAGCAGGATTCTCGTTTGATGCAAGCGAAACCCAACCCATCTCCAAGTATTCCAAATACTGCGGCACTTCGCGCACCACCACTTCGGCTGAGCTCCCCGGAATTACCCCATCGGGCACCGCAGCAACACCAAGCCCCAGTCCAATCATGAGCCAAGAAATATCTTGATCTTCGGTATACAGAATTTTGTCATTGCGAGGATCGAGATAGGGATAAACCTCTTTTGCTGCATCCGGATTCTCACTCTCGGCCATGATATGAGGGTAAGGTCGCAAGTCATCAAGCGTTAAATTCTCACGTTCTGCCAGAGGATGCGTCTTGCTCATAACGAATTTCAACATGCTGCGCTGTACGCCCGAGACCACTACATCACTTTTGCCAATATAGTTTCCCGTGCCTGAATGAAGCACATCAAACGAACCAGTTTTCAGCTGCTCGTATTGATTCTTTGCATTCACGCGTCTTAAATCAAGCTCAATTTCGGGACAATGACTGTGGAAGCTTTCGAGCACTCTCATGTAGCTGAGCTGGTTCGAGCCAGACACGCCAAAGGTCAGCACGCCTGCCTCTCCCTGCGATATCGCAGAAGCCTTTCGGTTGGCACGATTCAAAGATTCGAGAATTCGCTCGATATCGAGTTGATATTGTCGCCCGGCTTCAGTAAGTGCCACTCCCTTCGAAGACCGTTCAAAAAGTGCGTAGCCCAACTCTTTCTCAAGCGCCTGGATCTGCTGACTGATTGCCGGTTGAGCAACATGACATTCGCGTGCTGCCTCGGTGAAGTTCAGGTGCCTAGCAACTGAAGCAAAATACTCAAGCTGAGAAGTGCGCATGCCCTACCCCCTGGTTTCGACCTAATGTTCGTTCATAATACCAGAGGGTACAAGCACCGCCACTTTACGTGCATCAAGAACTACAGCGCCACACTTCCCCGCTCGTTTGTTCTGATGCGAATAACTTCTTCAACAGGCATAACAAATATCTTGCCGTCTCCTACCTCGCCTGTGCAAGCAGTTTGACGAATGAGCTCCACAAGTCCCTCAACCTGCTCATCTTCGACCATCAAATCAAATTCAATCTTAGGAATCATATTGAGCATCACTTCAGTGCCACGATAATATTCCTTCCAACCATGCTGATTTCCGCAGCCCTGCACCTGAGAGATTGTCATGCCTTGCACCCCTGCCGCAAAGAGTGCATCCTTAAGCGGCTCCAGCTTTTCTGGGCGGACTACCGCACTAATCTTTTTCATGATTATTCCTCCTTCTTCTTAATCAAGTCCGATATAGGCTGGATACGCACTCTCGCCATGAACTGCCACATCGAGTCCTTGTGCTTCTGCATCTTCACTTACCCGCAAACTTCCGCCAAATATACGCTTGATGACGAACGCGAGAACCACATCAACCACCACAACAAAGAGCAAGGTCACCGCAATACCGAGCACCTGCGCTATAAGAAGTCCCGGGTCTCCGGTATAGAGAAGACCTCCCCGATCAGTCCACGAAAGCTCTGGTACGCAGAATATTCCTGTGAGAATACCACCCATGATTCCGCCAATTGCATGACAGCCGAAGGCATCGAGTGCATCATCGTAACCAATCTTTGCCTTCAAGAACGATATCGAGAAGTAGCAAACGGGCGCCACAACAATACCCATGATGATAGCTGCCCAGGGCTCAACGAAACCAGCAGCTGGCGTAATAGCAACAAGGCCTGCAACGAGTCCGGTACATGCACCAACAAGTGTCGTCTTTCCCACCCGGATGCGCTCTACCGCCAACCACGCAAGCAGTCCTGCTGCTGAAGCTGCAATGGTGTTAATGAGGGCAAGTGCCGCTACGCTATCTGCCGCAAAGGCTGAACCTGCATTAAACCCGAACCAACCAAACCACAGGAGCGAAGCACCTAAGGCTACAAAAGGGACGTTATGGGGCCGATAGTTCATCATGCCAAAGCCCTTACGCTTGCCCAAGAAGAGACAAAGGACAAGACCGGTAACTCCAGAACTAATATGAACAACGTCTCCACCCGCAAAGTCGAGTGCGCCAATCATTTCACCAATCAGGCTTCCTTCGCCACCCCAGACCATATGAGCCAGAGGGGCATATACCGCAAGCACCCAAATTGCCACGAATGCGAGTACGGCTCCAAACTTCATACGCCCTGCCAAAGCACCGGTGATGATAGCCGTTGTTATCATGGCAAAAGCTGCCTGAAATGCAATGTCGACAATTCCGGGATATCCGCCTACTTCCCCTTCGGTTGCAGCCTGGTCAGCCAGCAAATCCTGCACCGCAGTGGTAAGACCTATTTGATCAAAACCGCCAAAGAACGGTATGCTCCCATCGCCTCCATAGGCAAAAGACCAGCCAAAGAGCACCCAAACCACGCCAACAACGCCGAGAACCGCAAATGACATGAGCATGGTATTGACCACGTTCTTTCTTCGTGACAATCCCCCGTAGAAAAACGCCAAGCCGGGCGTCATCAAAAACACGAGCATTGTGCACACCAACATGAAAGCAGTTGTTCCAGTATCAAACATGTGAATTCCTCCAAACCTTGTGTTGCCTTCTGCTTACGTATTAGATACTTGCACTTCTCTTTCACTGGAATGGGCGGGGGTATAAGTGTTAACCTGTTCGAGAAACGCTTTTAACAGACGCGAAGCGCCTATGTTACCCATATGAAACAATGCAATTTGGCTGAAAGGTTTTTCGATGGCACCTACATTCACTCCCGTACGCGAAGACAAAGACATCAAACAACTTGCCTGCATGGCTGACGAAATCTGGCATGAGTATTGGCCCGCGATTATCGGTGAGGCCCAGACCGATTACATGGTTGATGTATTCCAGAGCTACGACGCGCTTCGCAGCGACATACAAGAAAAAGCTTATGAGTACTGGTTTCTGGTTGATGAAGGACGTACGGTGGGATATACCGGTGGACACGATGAACCCGAAACGAATCGATTTTTCATGTCGAAACTTTACCTATACGCAAATGAACGTGGAAAGGGCTACGCCTCAAAAGCCTTCGAATTCTACGAAAAACTGTGTGCTGAAAGAGGTTTTGGTGCGATGTATCTATCGGTGAACAAGCACAACGAAATGGGACTGCGTGCCTATAGAGGAAAAGGCTTTGAGGTAATCGAAGAAGTTCAAGTTGATATCGGCCAAGGCTTTATCATGGACGACTACGTCATGCAGAAAACTTTTGAAAGCTAAAGCAGCAAGCTTACTTTAAAGCTTTTTTGATTTGGGATGCTATTCCTTCAGCGTCAAGCTTCAAATCGGCAAGCAAGCGATCCATTTTGCCTTGTTGCACAAAACAATCGGGGATACCCAGGGTAAGCGCAGGGGTTTTTGTCTTCAGCTTGGTCATCTCTTCAAGAACTCCTTCGCCAACACCACCACTGATTACACCCTCTTCAACGGTAACCACCAGCTTTGTTTTGGCCGCACGCTTAATAGCCGCGCTATCCAAAGGCTTTACCCATCGCATGTCGACAACACGGGCCTCAATGTCTTCTTTCGCAAGGAGCTCGGCTGCCTTTAGGGACTGCCCAACCATGCGTCCAAAAGCAAGTATGGCAAGGTCTTTGCCCTCTCGCACTACCACACTTTTACCCTCTTCAAGCACTTCAGGAACCTGCGGTAGCTCAACACCCTCGGCTTCGCCGCGTGGATAACGCAAAGCGAAGGGGCCATCGATATGCAGCGCAGTATGCAAGGCGTGTACGAGTTCTGCCTCATTGGAAGGAGCAAGCACGCGCAGGTGAGGAATCATGCGAGCGTATGCGATATCAAAGACACCGTGATGTGTTGGTCCATCGTCGCCAACAAGACCGGCACGATCTAAACACAACACGACATCAAGGGCAGGCAGCGCATTATCAATAATCAGCTGATCAAAGGCTCGCTGCATGAAGGTAGAATAGATCGCAACAACGGGTTTTTTCCCGCCGGCAGCCAAACCAGACGCCATTCCTAGGGCATGAGCTTCTGCGATACCAACATCGATGAAGCGCTTTGGGTAGGCTTCCGCGAAGTCTGTTAATCCAGTTCCATCTTTCATGGCAGCAGTAATTGCTACGATGTCGTCATCTTTTTCGGCCTCATCCATCAAAGCTTTTGAGAACACCTTGGTATAGCTTGGTGCCTTAGCGTTAGATGCGTGGAGCTCGCCAGTTTCGATGTTGTAGGGCCCTACCCCATGGAAAAACTCAGGAGACTTTTCTGCGGGCTCGTAACCAATACCCTTTTTTGTAACCACATGCACAAGAACAGGTCCGTTAGTTTGCGAGACATTATCAAAAATCTCTTTTAATGCACCGATATCGTGTCCATCAATTGGTGCAGTACACAGTATTCCAAGTCCTTCAAAAATCATCGAGCGCGGAATGACAAATTGCTTCATCGACTCTTTAACATTTTTTCCAAAAGAGACGAGTCCTTGTCCAACTCTTCCTGTGCTCTCAAGAATTTCTTGAACCGAATCGCGAGCCTCACGATACTGCGACGAAGCCCGCATGTATCCGAGGTGCTTCATGAGGGCTCCGACGTTTTTAGAAATAGACATCTCGTTGTCGTTCAAAACAATGATCATACGCGTTTGATCATTTCCTATTTGGTTGAGCGCCTCAAAAGCCATGCCTCCCGCAAGCGAAGCATCTCCAATAACCGCAACGATATTTTCGTCGGTTCCTCGCAGGTCGCGGGCTTTTGCAAGACCAGCTGCAACCGAAAGAGAATCGGAAGCATGACCCGAATAGTGCACGTCATAGATACTTTCTGTGGGATTATTGAATCCAGAAATGCCACCGTAGGTGCGCAGGGTAGAAAACTCTTCCAAGCGCCCGGTGAGAATTTTATGAGCATAAGCCTGATGCCCCACGTCAAAGACAATGCGATCTTTTGGGCAATCCAAAACCGAATGGAGAGCTAAGATGAGTTCAACCGTGCCAAGACTGGAAGCAACATGGCCACCCGTTTTAGAAGTAACCGAGATTATCTCTTCGCGAACTTCACACGCAAGAATACTGAGCTCTTCATTAGTTAAAAGCTTTACGTCTTGCGGAGAGTTCAGGAAGTCAAGAATTCGCTCACTCATGAGACTCAGCCTCAACCTCTGCTTGCGTGGATTCTGCAAAACCATTTGATGATTCTTCTGGCTGCGAAGAAGCCTCTACGTTTTCTGAAGCCTCTACGTCAGGAGACGAATCTGCAAGCTCGGACTGCGATTCTGCCTGTTCTGCAGCATCCAGTTCACTCGCTTCGATAGCAGCAACGCCTTCGTCAATTTCAGACTGCTCAATATCTTCTTCTAGCAAAGTGGTTGCTTGCATACCAAGCTTTACCGCTTCTTCATAAAGGCCCAAGGCATCATCGAGCGAAATATCGTCTTCGCTAATGGCTTCAACAATTTGGTCAAGACGAAGCTTTACCTCGTTGAAGCTATTTTTATTCTGACTTTCCATGATCATCATCCTCAAGAAGCTTGGCAATATAGCCCAATACTCCGTTTACGAATCGAGGGGAATCATCTTCTCCACCGAAATCCTTCGCCAGCTCGACTGCCTCATTAATCGATACAGACAAAGGAACATCCTCGACATATATCATCTCGTAAAGAGCCAGGCGAAGAATTGATTTGTCCACGATAGGCATCCTTGCGAGACTCCAATTCTCTGAAGTATCTTTAAGATACACATCAATGGCATCTTTATTTGTTTCTACACCTTCAACGAGCCTGATAACATAGTCGGTCAGAACCGCCTCTTCTTCGATGAAAGACTTAGCTTCAACGATTGCGCGAGGAGATTCGTCGAGTATTTCGCTTTGATAGAGCATCTGAAGAGCGCATCGTCGTGCGTAGCTTCGCTCGTGTCGTTTAGCACCCATGAAAAAGCTCTAATCGTGTTCTAGTTAGCAAACTGAATCCCGTCGATATACACATCAACGCTCTCGACTGGGATACCAATCTGACAAGAGACAGCATCAGCAATAGCGCTTCGAATAGCAGCTGCAACATCAGGCAATACGAATCCATGATATACATCTACCCGGATGCCGATGTGGAGCTTATCGTTTTCGGTAACATCAATTTCAATGCCCTGCGTTGCTGGCTTGCCGCCGAGCATGGCTCGCAAACCGCCGCCAGCAGGTGAGCCAACCGAAGCTACGCCCTCAACTTCATTTGCTGCAATTGAAACGATGGTCTCAACAACACCTGGCGCAAGCGCCATACCGTCGATACTTAAATCTGTCATAATGCATCTCCCATCTGTGTTTCAAGAAAATCTGTTGAGAACACACCTTCTCTGAAAGCCTTATTCTCTAACACTTTGAGATGAAAAGGAATGGTTGTCTTGATTCCCTCTATCTTAAATTCACGTAACGCACGCGAAGCTCGGGCAAGCGCTTCTTCACGATCTTGGCCTGAAACAATAAGTTTAGCAACCAACGAATCATAATGTGGCGAAATGCGCGAGCCAGTTTGGATATAGTTTTCAACACGGACACCAGGACCACCGGGCACTTCAAATCGAGTAATAGTACCTGGACAGGGCCTGAAATCATGGTCGGGATCTTCTGCGTTGATGCGGAATTCAATCGCGTGACCATTGGGGGTAAAAGGAGCTCTATCAGCACAGGAAATCGGCTCGCCTGCGGCAATACGAAGCTGCTCTTTGATGATATCGGTATTCGTGACCTGTTCGGTTACGGGATGCTCAACCTGAACGCGCGTATTCATTTCCATGAAGTAGAAATGCCCACGCTCGTCGAGCAAGAACTCGATTGTGCCAGCGTTCTTGTAGTTAGTAGCACGCACTGCCTTAATCGCAGCAACACCCATAGCGCGACGAAGCTCTTTAGTAAGCGCAGGAGAAGGTGCCTCTTCGATTAGTTTTTGATGACGACGCTGAATAGAGCAATCACGCTCGCACAAAGACAAATTGTTTCCGTGCTCGTCTGCAAGAATCTGAATTTCGACGTGACGAGGCTTTAGGATAAGCTTTTCGAGATATACTTCATCGTTTCCGAAAGCGGCACCCGCCTCCAGACGTGCAGCTTTATACTGAGCCTCGAGCTCGTCAGGACTATGCACTTCGCGCATACCTTTGCCGCCGCCACCTGCGGTTGCTTTGATTAGCACCGGGTAACCAACCCGCTGCGCAAAAGCTGCGGCTTCTTCGGCGGTTTCGATGCAACCATCGCTACCAGATACCGTAGGAACACCGCACATCTTCATGGTTTCGCGGGCTTCACTCTTGTCGCCCATACGCTCGATGCTATCAGCGCTAGGGCCGATGAAGACCAAGTCATTGTCTTCGCAAGCACGGGCAAAATCAGCATTTTCTGCCAAGAAACCGTAGCCTGGATGAATAGCCTCAGCACCAGTGTTTTTTGCTGCAGCAATGATACTTGGCATAACAAGATAACTTTTATTCGCTTGCGCAGGACCAATGCACACTGCCTCGTCGGCATATTGAACCGGATAGGTATTGGCATCCTCCTCGGAGTACACAGCGACTGTTTTTACTCCGAGCTCTTTGCAAGCGCGCATGATTCGTAGCGCAATTTCGCCACGATTGGCAATCAATATTTTTTTAAACATTAGGCAGTCTCCGGTGCTGGAGCTGGCACTCCTAATGGCTCAAGATAGAACAGTACGGTGCCGTACTCAACAGGCGTTGCATCCTCGAGGCAAACCTCGCGAATGGTGCCCATCTCTTCTGCTGGAATTTCGTTCATGAGCTTCATCGCTTCAACGATACACAGCGTTTGGTTTGCCGCAACTTCGTCTCCAACAGAAACGAAGGGAGGCTCACCTGGGGCTGGTGCAGCGTAGAATGTTCCGACCATTGGAGCGATAACCGGCAACCAATGAGAGGGACGATCGCTAGCGCCCGCAGCGGGAGCTGAGCTTTCTGCTGCAGCAGGTGCAGTAGGTGCAGGCTCGAAGGAAGGAGCAGCAACAGCAACTTGTGTGTTTTCGCTTGGTACTGAACCTGGCATTCTTACTGCAATGCGCGTTCCCTCTTCTTCAACGATGATTTCGCCAACGCCGCTTTCTTCAGCAACGCGAACGAGCTCACGGATTTGATTGATATCCACGTAATCCTCCTCTTTGGTACCGCTCGATTCTTCTTCGAGCAGGAAATCGACCTTCTCCGATGTACGATGCTTGCTTAAATAAGTACGAGCCTCATTCGGGAAGAGCGCATACATCAACACGTCTTCCTCTGTTTTAGCAAGATCACCGATTTCGTCACGCACTTCTTCATATGTAGTAGTGACTAACGAACCTGGTGCCACACCGGGCGGAAGGATTTGGGAATCCCCCACGACTTTCTTCATTATTTCTTTATCTATCGGACCGGGAGCTTTCCCATAATAGCCACAAATATAATCTTTCATCTCTTTCGAGACAACACTCCAGCGCTTGCCGGTAAGCACATTAAATACCGCTTGCGTTCCTACAATTTGAGACATAGGTGTTACAAGAGGTGGATAACCAACCTCTGCACGCACCTTAGGAATCTCCTTCATTACCTCAGGCAAACGATCTTTTGCGTTCTGGATCTCGAGCTGAGATACAAGGTTGCTCATCATTCCACCAGGAACCTGATGCGAGTAAACCTGCATATGGATGAGTGAGGATACACCGCGCTTGTAGTGACCACGCTTGCGTACCTCTTCCCAATACTCGGCAATCTCAAAGAGAAGCTCTAGATCGAGACCGGTGTCGTAGCGGCTCTCCTGCAAAGCTGCAACAATCATCTCGACAGCGGGATGAGAATTACCAAATGCTAATGGAGCCGATGCAGTATCGGCAATCGACGCACCAGCTTCAGCTGCTTTAATGATGTTTGCCGGAGCCATACCGCCAACATAGTGGCAATGAATATGAATTGGCAGCCCGATTTCGGCGTTGAAGGCCTTTACCATACGCTCGGTACGGTAAGGAGTTAGCATTCCCGCCATATCTTTGATGCATAAAGAATCAGCGCCCAAGTCTTTCAGCGCTTGTCCGTACTCTAGATAGCTATCCAATGTATGAACAGGTGACATAGTGTATGAGATGGCACCTTCGAAAAGTCCGCCGTGCTTTTTGATAGCTTCGGCGTTGTCGATAACATTGCGGATATCGTTTAATGCGTCGAAAACGCGGAACACCTCAATACCATTGCGATGAGCCACATCGATGAAACGATCGCAGATATCGTGTGAATAGTGCTTATATCCAACCAGGTTTTGACCACGCGAGAGCATGGACAGTGGCGTGTTGGGAGTTTTTGCCTTGATGGAACGCAACCGCTCCCAGGGATTTTCATCGAGAAAGCGCAGACAGGTATCAAAAGTTGCACCGCCCCAGGCCTCGATTGCCCAATATCCGACGCGGTCCATTTGTGGCAGAATGGGCAGCATATCGCCTATCTGCATACGTGTAGCCCACAAACTCTGTTGTCCGTCGCGGATGGTTGTATCCATTATTTGAAGTCTTGGCATGAACTCACACCCCCTTCATTAGTATCGTCGCTTGCATAAGCTTATCGGAGTCAGTGAGAACCACACTCGCTCATTATGCGAGCTCGGTAAATGCTTCTGCGGATCTCAATGATATTTGATATTCGCATCCTCCGAAAATGAGGTAATAACGCATTATATAAGAAGGAAAGCCTTCGTGCAGAAAGTCGATATGAATTTCATGGGTCGAGTGGTGAAATTATGCAGCTGTAAGGAATGGATAGCTTGGTTGAGCTTCAAAACAGAACGGGATTTGAAAAAATCGTGTCGACCCCCTAGTTCGTCGACACGATCTTCTTCCTTTGCCTGAGCTCTATCTCGCAGACCCCACTGCCGGATATTTGGTACCGGCACACCCCTAGCACACCGGTATCATTTGCGGTACCGGCACACCCCTAGCACACCGGTATCACAAGCTCACTCACAGCTTTCTGTGCCAGACCCCTAGCGCCGGCACAGTTGCTGTGAAATAGAGTCAGACCCCTAGCGCCGACTCTATTGAAATTGGCTTGAATCAGACCCCTAGCGCCGATTCAAACCAGGAGGATAAGAAAGATCCTGTTCTAGCTGAACAATTTTTGCTGAACCAGCCAAAAGATGTTATGTGCGGACATAATGCAATACGCTTTGAGGCATACGAACAAGCAAGTAATCCTGATTTGGTGAGCTTTCTCGTTACCCCCGATCAGCTGTCGGCACTTATCCATATGTATAACTACGATAAAGCTGACTACGATAACGTTATTGCACCGATGACGTCAGGATGCGCCTCGATTGTGCGAATCCCTCTCGCGGAAACTAAGAAGGGTAACAAAGCGCGAGCTGTCATAGGAAATATTGATGCTTTCTCACGCCCGCATTTCCCTGAAGACACCTTTTTCTTAACCATTCCTCACGAGCTGTTTGTCAAAATGATGCACGAATCAAACGAAAACCTCCTCGCTTCACCAATATGGAAAAGTCTTCGGAAGCGGATTCACTCCTAAGGCTTAGCGCAGGCTAGAAGCATTGGGTGCAGGTCTCGCGAATGCGGGAGCTCTCGAAATGGACGCATTCATTTCGAGGCACCAATCTCATGGCTCAGAATTGCTACAGGGTTCGATACTTGTAGCTTAGACAATTACCGGTTTACCCACTGGGCGATTTCATGCGAACAAATCAATGCAGAAAGCCGTGAATCAAAGTCAGATTGCCCGTTTTGTGGTTGATGGGTCTAGAGAGAGCGTGCCGTGTTCCATAAAATACCTGATGACGAGATGGGGCATTTTTCGAGTGGGCGGGTATGCGCCGTGTCGCAACCATAAATCGTTGCATTTGACATAGATTTAGCTCGACTGTCTTAGATTTGGTGGCGTAATGCGAAGACATGAAAAGGGGCGTCACCTCACGTGACACCCCTCATACTTTCACAATTTGTGTTCTATATGCTTATAGGCCAGAGAGTTGGAAGGCCTGCTAGTTATACTCGCTTCACAAAGCGACTGTCGCGAGTGTCCACCTGCAAAACGTCACCGGTGTTGATAAACATAGGAACCTGAATGGTGGCACCAGTCTCAAGTGTTGCAGGCTTCGTGCCTCCCTGTACCGTATCGCCCTTAAATCCTGGATCGGTTTCGGTAACTTCTAGCTCGACAAACATCTGAGGTTCGATGCTGATGAGCTCATCGGAAGCATACATGAGCGTAGCATCATCGTTTTCTTTCAGCCACTGAGCCGAATCACCAACGATGTCTGCGGGTATTGACACCTGCTCATACGTTGAGTTGTCCATAAAATAGAAATCGGAGCCGTCGTTGTAGAGGTACTGCATTGTTTTGTTCTCGAGACGCACTTGCTCAACCTTCACGCCCGCATTGAACGTGTTATCGACAACGCGACCAGTTTTAATATCGCGCAGCTTAGTGCGAACGAAAGCGCCACCTTTACCTGGCTTGACATGCTGGAATTCAATGATTGTCCAAAGTTTGTCGTTGTATTCGATGCAAATACCGTTCCTGAAATCCGCTGTAGAAATCGCCATAAAGAAAGATCCTTTCGTGTAAAACCCTAACGTGCCTCAATCGACTCCGCTGTTTTTATGCTGCTATAGTATAACCATTTCGTGGCTCGATTGAGTAAAAACCTCGAAACCGTTCTCGGTGATTACACCGAAATCTTCAAGTCTCATTCCAAATTCGTCCGCAAAATAGATGCCCGGCTCAACGGTAATTACATTTCCTGCGACCAAAGCCTGTTTGTTTCGCGGTGCCAAAACGGGCTCTTCGTGGACATCAAGGCCAACGCCGTGGCCTAATGAATGTCCCATCGCTCCCCCAAAGCCAGCTCTCTCAAGAATACTCTCAGCAAGTTCTTGTGCTTGAGCACCCGTAACACCAGGTCGCAGAAAAGCCTCTACCGATTCATTGGCTTCACGTAAGGCCTCATACGCATGTCGGATTCTTTGCTCGGGCTCTCCGATAAACACGGTGCGTGTCATATCGGAGCAATACGAGCCAAGTCGCGCACCAAAATCAAGAACGATGGTTTGGCCTGGCTCAAGAATGCTTTGCCCCGGAATAGCATGAGGTAGGGCGGCGTTTGCCCCAGAGGCAACTATAGAAGAAAAGGCTAGACCTCCCGCACCATGTCTGACCATGAAATCTTCCAGTTCGATTTGAACTTCTCGCTCAGTCATCCCCGGGCGGATAAAGCGAACAATATGCGAATATGCCGCATCGGTGATAGCTTGAGCTGCACGCATGCGAGCAATTTCTTCTTCATCTTTGACCGCACGCAGATTATAAACCAAGCCTTGCGTCTCTTTAAGCGACGCCGTTAATGAGCTTTGCTGCATTTCCTTTTCGAGGCTTCGATATTCCGCCAAAGAAATGCTCGATTCGATTCCGATAATAGACGGACCCTGCCTCCTGCTAGATTGCGTACCAGTGATCTCAAACAGCAAGCTTGCATGCGTTCTGGCTTGCGCGTTCACTTTTATCTTTGTTGCAGAGGCGGCACGAAGGGCGGCATCCATATAGCGAGAATCAGTATGAAGAACAACTTCATCCTCGGTAACGATAAGCGCGTGAGCTTCTTCAGTATCAAACACCTCGTCGAAAGCTGTCAACCACTGAATATTCGAAACCGCACGCACATAGAAAAGATTACATCCCTGATCAGACATCGAAGCGCGAAGTTTCGCTATTCTTTTCTCGGCATACGACAAATATCTACTCCTTCGGATACATCAAAGACTTGCGCTTTTTGAACGCTGCCAAGCCCCTATATGCTCCAGCACAACATCATCTTCGACTTCAACAAGTTCCCACTGACCAACATCACGCGGCAGCACGAATCGCAGGCGAGACTTTCGCACCTTTTTGTCACGTTTCATGGCGCGTAAAAGCTCCTCGGGGCTAGCCGACCACTCAATTTCGGGAAGCTGCAAAGAGTCTAGGAGCGAATCTTGCGCCTGGATAAATTCTGGAGAAGTATCAACAAGTACCGCCCCTAGTCGCGCGGCAAAACGCATGCCTTCTGCCACTGCCACACCATGTGAAAAGGTGCCAAAACCTGCAAGTGTTTCGATAGCATGACCAAAAGTGTGGCCATAGTTCAAGCTCTCTCGAACGCCCTTGCTTTCAAAAGTATCGGCGGCAACCACATTTGCCTTAAAGACTACGCATCGCGCGATTGCTTCGCTGACCACTGCCTGATTACGCGCCATCAAATCCTCGGCAGAATCGCACAGCCAGAAAAAGAAATCATCAGAATCAATCACGGCTGATTTAGCAATTTCGGCACATCCGCAAACCCATTCGGAATCGGGTAAGGTGTTCAGAGTGTCTATCGAGGCGCACACATAGCGTGGCTGCTTGAATGCTCCTACAAGGTTTTTACCTGCAGAGAGATCAATACCGGTTTTTCCTCCCACCGAAGAATCGACCATTGCGAGAAGTGTCGTAGGAACTTGAACATAGTCAACGCCTCTCATATATGTTGCAGCAACAAAACCGGCAATATCACCAACAACACCGCCGCCCAAGGCGCACACTAACATGTCGCGGGAAAATCCAGCCTGCGCAAGAGCTTCCCATATCTCGGCAATGCACTCAACGCTTTTCGACTGTTCTCCTGCGGGAATCTTGATTTCGATTACCTGACGTCCCTGCTCAATAAATGACTTCTTCACACGCTCGAGATAAAGTTCTCCCACGTGAGAATCGGTTATTACGCAAACTTTTTCTCCCGCATCAAGCGGAAGCATGTACTCTCCAATGCCTTCCAAAAGCCCTGGGCCAATTCGGACATCGTATTTCTCATCGTGCGGAAGATTTATGACGACTTTTGTACTTGACACAAGATTCCTTCTTTCCGTAGGACCTCGGTAATCTCTTGCGCAATGCGCCCAATACTTTTGCCCATTGTCTCAATAGCTATGTCCGCTGTTTCGTGATAAAGAGGAATACGTGCATCATTGGTGGCACGAGCGTTTTCAATCGTCTTAAAGAGAGGTCTGCTTGAGGCATCTTTGATACGAACAGCCGCTTCATCAGCAGATACCATAAGATATACCACAAAACCATGCTCGGACAAGATTTTGCGATTCTCGGGTCTGAGCACAACGCCGCCTCCGCACGAAATCAGCAAAGGGTCCTTATGCGCGAGCTCGTTTAGCACATCAGTTTCTAGATCGCGAAAGAAATCTTCTCCACTTTCGGAAAAAATTGCAGATATCTTTTTCCCCTCTCGTCGCTCGAGGTAGGCATCTGCATCGATGGATGCGATATGTGCGTTTCGGGCTATACGTCGCGAAACCGAAGTTTTACCTGCACCCATAAATCCAACAAAGAACACCGGTTTGGTGAGGATGGACTGAGTGGTTTCTTTATCGGTCTTTTTTTGTTCAGGCATTTTAACTGTCTTTCGTATCTCTCTAGCGTGACTTGGTTTTTACGCGCTGCTTGTAGGCTTTAATGGAGGCTTTAATGTCTACCATAGAATCGCCGCCGAATTTTTTCAAATAAGCTGAAGCAAGCACAAAGGCTGCTTCGCTTTCTGCCACAACCGCACAGGCCGGAACAGCACAAACATCGCTTCTCTCTGTTGATGCCTGCTCCACTTCGAGCGTATCCATATTTACAGTGTTTAAGGGATTTTTCAAGGTAGGTATAGGCTTCATTGCCATGGTGATAATGAGAGGCATTCCAGTCGTCATGCCACCTTCCAATCCACCAGCATTATTGCTCGCTCGGGTGAATCCCTCTTTTTTCGTATGCACAATTGGGTCATGGACCTTAGACCCTACACGCTCGGCAGCTTCAAAGCCAATACCAAACTCGATTCCCTTGATTGCCGGAATAGACAGAAGTGCCGCGCCCAACTGAGAAGTCAAGCGATCAGAGCCTTCGGCATAACCTCCAAGACCCGGCAGCAAACCAGTAACCACCACTCGGAAGGTTCCGCCCAGGCTTTCGCCTGATGCACGAGCCTCGTCAATAGCTTTCTTCATCGCCTCGCTCGCCTCTTTATCGGGGCAGCGAACATCGCTCATCTCGATATCGAGTGGTTTGTAATCGGGGGCTTGCAACATCGGCTCGTCTTCAACATACGCCGCACTCCCGATACGGGTGACATAGGAATGAACCTCTACACCCAGGTCAGCAAGAAACTCACGAGCTATTCCCGCAGCAGCAACGCGCATAGCTGTTTCTCGAGCGCTTGCACGCTCGAGCACATCGCGGCAATCCTCAGAATCGATTTTCATTGCGCCGACAAGGTCTGCATGACCGGGCCGAGGACTTACTTCTCGAATAAGATCATTGGGGGCGTCTCCTGTTGGAGACATACGCTCGGTCCAGTTAGCCCAATCCTTGTTTTCAACCTGCAAAGCAATTGGAGTACCCAAGGTGCGGCCAAAGCGCAGCCCCGAGACGATGCGGACCTTATCGGTTTCGATTTTTTGACGTTCGCCTCTTCCGTATCCACCCTGCCTGCGAGCAAGGTCGGCATCAATCTGTGCCTGAGATATTTTCAGACCAGCAGGAACCCCGCTCACAATTGCCGTAAGCAATGCGCCGTGGCTTTCTCCAGCTGTTACAAAGTTCATACCTATCCCCCGCCATTCAATAAGGCTGCACGTGCGCCTTGCGTCAACTCCGATTTCATACGCACAAGATTCTATCACTCAGAGCTTTGGCGCACAGTCATAATGGGAAATATATCTCCGTTCGGCACATCGAAAACAAGCAGGCAGGTTTCAGGGTCGGTGTTGCGTGGCACTGCAGAAGCAGTGAGCGTGAACGCAGGGATGTAAGTTGTGAGTCGAAAATGAAGCCGCGTGTGGATGTGTGAAATATGGGCGATGCACGGCAGGCGCGGGTGTGGGCGCGGAAGCGCGGAGGCGGCACATGCGGTGGTGGCACATGTGGGGACGGCACGCTGCGTGCGGGTTTGGCTGAGAGCGCAGGCGCGCGGGGGTAGCACGGTACGGGCGAGTTTGGATGGGGCGCTGAGAGAAGTGCCTGGTCAACGGCGTGCGGATGCGAGGATGGAACGTACGCTGCGTGCGAGTTCGGACGTGTGTGCGGACGCGCGGGGCACACGTTGCGTGTGGGTTTGGCTGAGAGCGCAGGCGCGCGGGGGTAGCACGGTACGCGTGAACTTAGCAAATCTGCAGGTTTTTAAGTACGAAACTGCGATTGCTTACTGTTCAAAGAAGCTAGAAAATGAGCAGACCCGCTCTGACCAGCCGATATTCAAAATGCCGTTTCGGCAAACTCTTAAATGAGCCTCCAACCGCCCTGAGATGTGTAAGCTATCGCAATTTTGTACTGCGAGAAGACGAGTTCGAGTACTTAGGGGGTTCGATTATGCCTAAATGGATGCCGGGAAAATACGCTCACCTCGCTCATCGCTTTTTTACTTCGTGCGTTTTCCCCACTTTATGGAAAGAAAAGCGTTTCACTTGCAGCATTTGCACCTGCCAAACGGGTGGAGCGACAGACTTCTTTCTGTGAACAGGCGAAATACATAAAGGCTGAATCCCGAAGTCCCAATATGAGCTACGTTTCCCGGAGTAATTGCAAGCGGAAGGCTTTTTGTGCCATCGCGACCCCTATATGGCAAAAGTAGATAGACAGACCCCTGACATATCAGCGTGAAGCCACATATCTATGTGTCACCAAGACGACAGAGCTTCAATTTTCGAGGTGTCACCGCGCCGCACACCAAATATCGCGATGCCGCACTGAAACAGAGCCCAGTCAATCATGATGCGACAAGGAAACGAAAACTAGCTTTATCGTGACACGGCATAGCTCGCCCAGCTAAACTATAGTAGCAGTGCAAAATAAGCCCTGAAGAAAAATTCCGCACATCTCGAAAGAAACCAGGTCGCAAGGCAAAGCTAGTAACAAAACAAAGAGATAAGCTAAGACAGGAATAAAGGAGTCCTCAATGAAGCATCAATGCAAGGTGACAGTAATTGATAAAAAATGCTACTCCGATTTGCAGCGCGAGTATTTAGCTAATCCAGAAAGCGGTGCTTGCCCCTGCTTTGAGGTGGGGCAAGAATTCCTATTCGATCGCCAAGACGGAAAAGATGACTTTTGGCATTTTGGACGCGATTTAGATCCAGCCTTTCCCTGCGCTGAAGCCTGGGACTGCATCAGCCGTTATATCTACACCGCCTTGCAAGGTGGCTCGATTATGCGCGGATGGACCAACGATGATCGGCTTATGATTGCGTGCTGCAACGATGGTACGCGACCTGTTATCTTCAGGGTCGAACGCATCGATATAGCCGAAAATGCAGATGAGCAAGCTTGGCTTTCATCTCATAATTTTTCGCACGGAAAAGAAGATGCTTATACGGGAGCTTAATTGAGCTTGGAGATGCCCGCGAGTCCTTTCAGAAGCAACTCACGCCGAAACACGACATAGCTCGCAAGTCTTCGTGGCACTTCTTTGCCTCACCGAACTGAGCTAGACCGAAGTTTAATCGAGCTCGAAAATATCAGCGAGAACTTCTTGGACGGAATGGGCGCTTGCCTGCGCAAGACGCGGATGAGGCTCTTCCCGATAATCGACAATCACATCTGCATCATTAAATATATTCGTTGACGTGCGAAAGCTTCCAAAAGAGAAGGCTGTATCGTCGTATGCCTCACGAAAACTCCGCTGTTCTTCGTTTGCGGGCGGAAGATCAATCGTGGCATAAGCGAGTTTGCCAAATTCGGTAACAAATGCGCGAAGGCGGCGTTTTGCCTCCTGTTTATTATCGGAAACAAACACGACTTTCCGTGCCCCATAAAGCGAAGCCCGAAAAACATCGCCAAGGGCATCTGGTCCATGGCCCGCAACCAACACAAGTGCATCCTTGACATCCACACCCTCAGAAACAGCAAGAGCCAAACGCGAACTACCCGCAGTCTTATAGGCGAGCAGAACCTTGTCTTTACGCACAAGCAAATCAGCCCCAAACGCCAACTTCGCTGATGCAGCTTTGATGTCGGCACATTCAAATGCGAGCTCTTTGTAAGGATTATCGAAAACGGCAGCAGAATACGCTCGCTTCTCAATGAGCTCTTTTACCGAAGCTTCATCCAGTTCTTCAACAAGCTCACAAGTCCAGTCAAGGTTCTTCGAAGCAAAAAATGAAAGATAGCTCTCTTCTTGAGCGCGTATAGCATCACTTGAGCCAACAATCAGGAGTTTTTCTGGCATAAGCTCTCCTCTCCTGACAGCGAGCTTTGAGCAAGCGTCTTCGCTTCAGAAGAAAGAGTCTCGCACGACGTGCTTCCTTCTGGCTGCATATGCCCAATAAGAGCGTTTTCCACGTTACGTAAAAGCAAGGTGTGCTTAAGGTCGGCTTCAACCAAAGGACAGACCAAATATGCCTTCATCCCAAGCAGATGTGCACCAATTACATCGGTAATCAACTGATCACCAATCATGAGAGTATTTTTCCTCTTACCCTCAATCTTGCCTAGCGCCATAAAATAAGCTGGCGGCAGAGGCTTAACTGCGTGGGATACGATGGGCAAATCAAGCTTTCGGGCAAGCTCGTGTACTCCTTCATGCCAATTGTTTGAAAGAAGGCAAAAGGTGATTCCCTCGTTTCTGGCCATCGCAAGCCACAAACCAATGTCTCGAGGAATCTCATGCGTATCGCGCGTGAGAATGGTATTGTCGATATCCAACAGCACGTTCTCATAGCCATGAGCAATGATGTCTTTAGCGATATCAATCTTGCTAATGCGCGAAAAATACCTATCCGGCTCTAGAAAAGCCATCGTCTATCCCCTCTTCATCACGCTCATCAAGAGAAGATTGCGGCGTTGTGTTCTTCATAGGTCTCACTGAAGTAATACTTCAGTTCACCGTCGACTTCTTTAAAGTAAAAGTAGTAATAGCTGGTCTGCTCAGGCTCGCACGCCGCCTTCAGACATTCAAGACCTGGTGAACATATGGGCCCCGGAGGAAGACCTGGGTTGTTATAAGTCGAATACGGAGTGTTGTCTTGAGCTATATCATCTGCCGTAGGATCGCGCTTGACCACATAGGCGGTGGTAGCATCACTTTGCAGTGGCATGTCAGTGGCAAGACGGTTATAGAATACCGAAGAAACAGTTGCTCGATTACTTTGCGTTGCTTCCTTCTCGATAATCGAAGCCAAAATCAAAACCTCATAATTGGACAAACCCTTTGATTCAGCATATGAAAAATCGAGTGCTTCTATTTCTATCTGATATTGGTCTAGCATCATGCGCACGACTGCATCAGCACTCGCATTACTTTGAACTGGATACGTTTTAGGAAAGAGGAATCCTTCCAAAGAATTATCGTAAGCCTGAGCCACGAATGGATAATCATCTTTATAGGCTGACGCATTTTGAGCACAGGCAAGGAATTCTTCTGCGCTGATCTTACCCTCATAGGCCTCTTCGACACGATCTGCCGTCAAAGCCATGGTATACCCTTCAGGTATAGTGAAAGTTTTACCTGTACCACCTGGTCCAACACGGAGAACGCTAATCACCTCATCGAGAGTCATTCCCCCAGTAAAGGTATAGGTTCCTGGTTTAAGCTCACCGGTAACGCCAAGCTCGGTGACTCTGCTCACAAACTCGTTCGAACTTGCGATTACCCCATGTTCAGCCAAAATAGTTCCGATGCTTGAAGCGCCTGACTCCTCAGGAATTACCACTTCTACGCTTTCTCCCTCGGCTAAAGTTGCAGCACTACAGCTTTTCAGTAAAGAACTGCCTCCCCACACAAGAAGGCCAAGCACAACCAAGGCAAGAACAACGCCGAAAATAATCGGACCCTTGCTCTTTTTGGGACGGATATGGCTTGTGTCATAAGTCTTAAACTGACGGGCACCTTTCGCGTGCGCTGAACGGGCAGCGTGATTTGGACGCGAAGAGTAGGTGATTTTCTTACGAGAAGGCATGTCTTCCTTTCAAATACTTTAGAGCGCTTTGCGCGCATCAAGCCAAGTCTGCAGGAAAAGGCTCGCGGCTATCATATCTATTTTTCCCCGCATTTCCTTCTCGCTCATTCCCTTTTCACGCAAATTCCGTTTCGCTTCTTGAGAGCTGAGACGCTCATCAACAAAAACGTGAGGAATGTTGCAGGCGGCGCTTATCTTTTGAGCGGCATCCATAACCGCCTGCGCCTGAGGGCCACGTGAATGACTAAGAGTGTAGGGCAATCCGCACACGAAGAGCTCCGGCTCCCAATCTTCGAGAACGCGCCTGAACGAAGGAGCGAGTGATATAACCTCCTGAGCAGGAAGTACGCAGAGGGGGCTTGCAACACGTTCTTCAGGATCGCTTATTGCGACACCCACCCTGACCTGACCTATGTCGAGCGCCATTACCCGCACGAGAATCTTGCTTATATCCTAACTGAACATACTTCTAGCTTCAGCTAATGCATTGTCCAAGCCGCTGATATCTTTTCCTCCTGCTTGTGCCATGGCAGCTTTACCGCCGCCGCCACCTTTGATGGCAGGCGATATCTTCTTAATAACTTGCCCCGCATCAAAGCCAGCCTCTATTGCCTCTGGCGTGGCAGCTGCCAGCAAAATAGGCGTACCTTCATTATCGGCAGCAAGCACACAAGCGCCTGGCGCATCAAGTCGTGCCTTAAGAATATCCCAAGCGTGGCGTAATCCGTTTACCTGCGCTTTACCAACATTTGCGATGACAAGCGGGTAACCAACATCGATAGCAGAATCAATAAGTGCATTAATGCTGTCATCGGCAACGAATTCTTTGCGACGCTTTTCTTTTCCGCCAACATCTTTCATTGCGCGAACATTAGCTGCAGATCTCTCACTTACATCAAACAAAGGCACCTTGAGTATGCCCGCAGTTTCTTTGAGTTCCGCCTCAACTTTATTCATAAGCTCTAATGCATCATAGCTGGTGACAGCCTCTATACGTCTCAGGTTTGCCCCCACACTTGACTCACTTGAAATCTTCGTGAAACCAATCTCACCGGTGGCTTCAACGTGGGTTCCGCCGCAAAGCTCCTGAGAGAAATCTTCAATATCGAGAACGCGAACATAATCCCCGTATTTTTCTCCAAAGAGGGCTACGACTCCGGCTTCACGCGCCGAGGTGATCGAGGTCTCATACGAACGGACTCGATGGTTTTCCATAATCTTCTCGTTTGACAGGCGCTCCACCTCGGCAATTTGCTCTGGCGTCATAGCTTCGAAGTGGGTGAAGTCGAAACGAAGTCGATTTGGCGACACCAAACTTCCTGCCTGCTTAACATGCTCTCCGAGCACCGTACGCAGCGCCCAATGCAAAATGTGGGTTGCGGTATGGTTTCGGCTTATTCGAATTCTACGCGTTGCATCAACGGCGGCAAAAATACTATCTCCAGAATGCACGGTACCTTTTTTGACCACAACAGAATGTGCAATGAGCCCCTTTTCGGGCTCTTGGGTATCGACAACCTCAAGTTCGAGGTCTTGTGCATACATTCTTCCAGTATCTCCGACTTGACCGCCCTTTTCTGCGTAGAAAGGACTTACATCGCCCAGCAACTCGCCCTTCATGCCTTCGATGAGCGCATCAACACGTGCTCCCTCCGAAACCAAAGCGAGCACCTTCATTTCGCCTTCAAGCTTTTGATATCCCGAGAATTCGCTTGGCCCCAACTCGGCAAGGAGCTCACTCATCACTCCACCATAGGTTGACCAGGCTTTATCTGAATCTTTTGCATGAGCACGAGCACGCGCTTTCTGCTCCGCCATATGCTGGGCAAAGCCCTCGCGATCAACCGTGATGCCACGTGCGGCAGTTATCTCTTCGGTAACCTCGATAGGGAAACCGTAGGTGTCATGCAAAGTGAAGGCTTCGAAGCCTCCGAGCATCGTATCATTTTGTTTTTCGAGCACCTCTTCGAGATATGCCTGTCCCTGTCGCAAAGTAGCGCCGAAACGCTCTTCCTCAGACAGAACTACTCGTAAAATAAGCTCGCGGTTCTCAACAATTTCTGGATATGCATCACCCATCAACTTGATGACCTCGCAAACGTACGTACCCAAAAATGCGCCCTCAATGCCAATTGCGTGCGCTTTCATAACTGCTCGGCGAAGCAGACGCCGTAAAACATAACCGCGCCCTTCGTTTGCCGGAAGCACCCCATCGGCAATCATAAAGGTTACTGACCTGCTATGATCTGCGATAATGCGGAGACTCAAATCTACGTCCGGATCATCGTGGTATCGTTTCCCTGACAAAGATTCACCAACAGCAAGTAAACCTGCCAAGACATCGGTTTCGTAATTAGATGCAACATCTTGAATAATTGACGCAATACGCTCGAGCCCCATACCTGTATCGATATTCTTTTTGGGAAGCCCAACTAAGGAGCCATCCTCTTGGCGATCATACTGCGTGAAAACAAGATTCCAATACTCAAGGAAGCGATCACACTCACAACCAGGCGCACAATCGGCAGACCCGCAACCGAACTCTTCGCCTCGATCATAGTAGAGTTCAGAGCATGGCCCACAAGGACCCGTTGGACCCGCGTTCCAAAAATTATCCTCTTCGCCAAGACGTGAAATATGGGCTTCAGGAATACCGAGTTCTTTCCAGATTTCCATGGTTTCGTCGTCGTCTTCGAACACGGTATAGTAGATAAGATTTGGATCTAGACCCAGGTAATCAATCGAAAACTCATAAGCCCAGGCGCACATCTCCTTTTTAAAATAAGCGCCAAAGCTAAAATTACCAAGCATCTCAAAGAAGCTCAGGTGACGGCCTGTGGTACCAATAATCTCAATATCATTTGTACGCACGCATTTTTGAACGGTTGTCGTTCCAAGATAGGGCGCTTCAAGCTTTTTCTGTTGAAGAAAATACGGCTTGAACTGAACCATTCCCGCGCTTGTTAACAGCATTGATGGATCGTCGGGAATAAGCGAGGACGAGGGCATTCTTTTGTTACCCTTTTCCTCAAAATAGCGCAGGAAGCGCTCTCGTATCTCTGCAGTGCTCAAGTATTCCATTAGTGCCTGTCTTTCTCGGTATCTTTAGAGGCTGCACTGTTTTGTTCTGCAACCTTATCTTTTTCTGCTTTATCGGGTGCGCCCTCTTTATCGTCTGGCTGCGAGGACACCGTTTTCTTTCTAGCTTGCTCAGACTCTTCCTGATGCACAAAGGCAATGGCATCAGTAAAAGGATCGTAGCTTCCTTCGTAGCGCGGGTTTGGCGTTCCTTTGAAGAACACCCCATCTTCTGAAACAATGCTTCTATTGATTCGCTTTTCGTAGTAATACACAAAAATTGCCTTGCCTGCAGCCACCGCAGGAATGGAGGCAAGCATACCAACAAGACTTCCCATAAATCCATTCATCGCACCACCGATTGCAGAACCTGCAAGAAGTCCCAAGATTACGAGTGCTGGGTGAATGTCAACAGAATCAGCCATCAGTTTTGGCGATACGAAGGTGTAGATAACCTGCTGAATAATGATGGTAAGCGCAAGCGCAATAATAGCTACCCACGGGCTGATAAATACTCCCACAATGGCAGCAAGCGCGCCACCAAGCCATGGACCGACGACCGGTATGATATTGAGGAGGCCGGCAATACCGCCAAGCGCTGCTGCGTTTGGAAGACCCAAAATCTGAAAAGCAATACCACAGCCCACACCAATTAGCACACACTGCACCAAGGTTGCCTTTATGTACCCACCCATTACCCGCGTGAAGGTTACATACATCATCTGGGCATCTTCTCTATGACGACCCTCGATGAGACGTGTGCACTCACGGCCGATTGCTGGTAAATCCATAAGAATCCAAAACGCTACAACAAGAGCAAAACCAATAACCATGAAACTGTTAATAACTGTCGAGCCAACTGCAACTAAGCCATCGGCAGAGTTTTTGGCGATATCGCTTGCCCATGAGCCAAAGGCAGCGCCAGCATCGTTAATCCAGGTAGACACCGTTTCGTTTTCGAGAAACCCTGCATACTGACCCGTGATATCAAAATACCAATCGGAAATTTGGCTGATGTATCCAGGAACACTTTCGATAAGGTTAGTAAACTGCTCTCCAATGCCAAATGCCGGGGAGAACATGAGTAAGCCAATTCCTCCGATAACTACGACCATGGCAACATAGGCAAGAGCCGTTCCAGCTGCACGATTTATCCCGCGTTTTTCTAACCAGTTAACTGGCGAACGCAGGATAAAGACAAGGATAGTGGTCCAAATAATGATTCCAACAGGAATTGAGAGAATATTCAAGACATAACCCAGGCCCAAGAGCAGGATAATCGATCCTATAATGGTCCATATACGAAAGCAGTTCTTTCGGGCTCGAGCTTCTTTATCTAATTGGTCGGAATGCGAAGCCATAGAGGCTTTTGGTTTCATTGTTGGCTATCTATTCTCTTCTATTGTTTTTCTTCAGTTGCTTGATTCGGCGCATCCTGGGCTTGTTTTGTCTCTTTTTGCCATAGGTGAAGTATTGCCCACCCTCGTTCGAATCTTCTTGAGCTTGTCCTAGGTTTTTCTTGCTTTCGGTTCCTGGAAAAGAGCTTTCGTCTATTGAAGAAAGGACAGAAATGCCTACTTTTTGGGCTGCTTCGTTGAGCGCCTGCTCGTTTGCTTTCTTTTCTTGACTTGCCTCTTCACGCGCTTCCTTGCGCTTTTGCTGCTCGGCACCTTGCTCAGCTACTGCTTCTTTAATACCCTGAACAGCTTCTTGCGCTGATTCTGACACCTTTTTTTCGCCAAGCGCAATTGATTCTGAGCTAGCACGTGAAGGCTTAAATGCTTTTCGAATTTTAGATGTGACATTAGAAACTAGCTCTATTGGTGCATTAGCCGCGGTATCAACAGCGGTAGCAGCCGAAGACACGGTATCGGTTATCTCGGTTACATCTTCGAGAATTTGATCGAGGCGCATAATCTCAAGATTAGCGGCATCAACAGTGAGCGAAACTCTATCAACCAAAGGATCAATCTTTGGCACCACGGGCTCTAGCTCGGCAGTAATCTTCTCGATGTGATCGAGGGTTGGCTCAATTTTTTTATGCACATCATCGACAACCCCGCGGGTTTTTCTTACGAGCATAACCAACTCGACAACGAACCATATAATCGCAATGAATACCAGCACGTACACAAACGGCAGTATCATGTTGAGAATCTCGGTAATCCTCATGAAGCCCTCCTAACAAACTGATTTTTCACTATACCACGTTGCCCGAAGTCTTGAGCTAGGTTGTCAGGCGTTTCCATCATGCGTTCATTCCGAATCCGCCCCATTTTTCTTGGGCTTTCTATCACGCGAAGTTATCTCGTTTCGATAGGCTTCCCAACCTCTTTCGCCCGCACGGAAAAAGCATCCTGACGTGAGTCCATCGGGTAAATACTGCTGTTCTACCCAGCCACCAGGATAATTGTGGGGATAGAGATAGCTGCCATAGTCTTCAGCGCCCGGCCGATGCCTATCACGCAAGTTATTGGGTACTGTTCGTGCTGGACCGTTTCTTATTTCCTGCATTGCCGCGCTAAGCCCCTCATATGACGCATTCGATTTTGGAGCAAGCGCCATATACACCGCCGCCTGAGCAAGATTAATACGACACTCGGGATATCCTATTACTTCTGTTGCCTTAAACGTAGCTTCGGCTACTAAAAGCGCCTGAGGGTCTGCGTTTCCTATATCTTCTGAGGCAAAGATAAATATTCGTCGTGCAATGAACTTGGGATCTTCCCCGCCCTCAATCATGCGCGCAAGCCAATACAGGGCGGCATCAGGATCTGAACCTCGCATCGATTTGATGAAAGCAGAGATGACGTCGTAATGCATATCTTTATTCTTGTCATAAGGCAAGGTTCTGTGTGGTGTTGCCTTTTGAACCATCTCTTTCGTAATTTTGAAAGGCGCTTTGCCTTTGTTTGTATCGGCAATCTCTGAAGCAAGCTCAAGGGTGGTCAAAGCTGTGCGCCCATCCCCTCCGGCTAGCATGATAATTGCCTCTTCTGCGAGCGTATCGAGAGAAAACTTGCCGCTAAATCCGCGCGAATCCTTTAGTGCACGATGCAGCAATTCTCTGATGTCATCATCACTCAAATACGTAAGCTCGACCACTCGCGATCGTGATATTAATGCAGAGTTGACCTCGAAAAAGGGATTTTCAGTTGTTGCGCCAATCAAAACAACTATGCGATCCTCAACAGCATGAAGCAAGGTATCTTGCTGGCTTCGGTTAAAGCGATGGATTTCGTCGACAAAAAGTATGGTTCGCAGCCCGCTCATGAGCAAGCGTTTTTCTGCTGCCTCGATTTCTCGACGAAGATCGGTAACCGTACCGCCAATAGCCGAAACCTCAACAAACGATGCTTTTGTTGTTTCTGCGATAACGTGAGCGAGTGAAGTTTTACCTGTTCCAGCAGGACCAAACAAGACAACTGAGGAGAGTTGATCGTTTTCTATCGCACTACGCAACCAACTACCTGGCCCGATTGCTTCGTCTTGCCCAACAACCTCGTCAAGAGACTGAGGCCTCATGCGCACGGCAAGAGGTGCCACCGAAAGCTTCGCGCTCTGTTCTATTTCTGAGAAAAGATTGTCCATCTGAGTATTGTAGCGTTCTTTTTAACACGCGCAGATGACGGTTCATCCTCTCCATGGAGTCAACCGGGATTACTGAGCTGGCTCCCAGCACAGACCCACGAGTCGCTTAATCATGCGTGCTCGAAGCCCTCTTAATCCCGCTTACGCGTGGCGCGATATGCACCCATAAGTAAGACGCTTGTAGCGAGCACAAGAGCAATTACCGGGTAAGCCCAAGATGTTGCATCTCCTGTGTTGCCTAATACTATTTTATCAACAGTGGGATTGTCTGGCGTTGGCGTTGGTGTTGGATTTTCGGCTGGCTTTCCAATACCTATGGGAGAAAAATGCTCAAATTCTGCTTTTGCCTTGCCACCCTGCACTCTAGTAGGAAACGACTCTAATTCCCCATTTTTGCAATGATAGATCGTAGTATCCCTACCGTTATATTGAGCATCAATAGGAAAGACAACTTCTACCCGAGTGCCAGGCATGAAACCAGCTACGCTCACGTCATATATGGAATAGAGCTCTCCTGCATCATATTTTGCCTTAATGATGGCACAAGCCTGACAGGTCTCAGCTGGGTGCAGGCGATCTTTAACAACACTTAGCTCTGCAGAGTCATGGAAAAGAGCTGTAGCAGAGATACTGCTTGCAACATCGGTCAAGGTACCTAGGAGATAAGAACCCATGAAGATAGCTTCTATTGAATGAGCTTCGGTGACATTAGAAAAGGTATAGCTTGTAACAATACCCACACTTACCCCATCTACCAAGACATCTTCTACTACGTAGCTTCCATCAGGAGTAATAGTAAAACTTTGGTTGGAGCCTTCTTCAACATCGATGGTCGCAGGGGCGATAGAGCCTCCTGTGCCTGCGCTAACCGTGATGGTGTGGAGAGCTACCCATTTTGCATAAAGATAGGTATTCTCACTAACCTTGTCAGTTTCAAAGTTCCATGCATTGATGCAAGCTGCTTCTTTGTACCAGCCTTTGAACACATAGCCCGAGATAGTCGGATTGGTGTCAGGCTTCGCAACTAATGAATCTGCTGTAGTGAACTTTTGAGTGGCAGGATAGTAGCTCGGTTCTGCCGGAGCCCCGTTGCGAGCCACAAATGAAACATAGAAGGTGCTGGTATCGCCACCTCCACCCCATTCTTTATCGAGGTTGGGTTGGTCGGCAAAGCACTTTGAGCCAAAAAAAAGTAATTCTATCTACTAGCGGTGCCTCGTTGCCATTGACAATAGAATGAGCGCTTCTTTTTTGCTCGGGGGTATTGTCGTCCATGTTACCAAAGGTCCAAAAAAACGATTCTTTAGTATTCAAAGCATTCGTATCGAGTACTGGGAACCTAAACACATCGTTTATCTGGAAGCTTTGTCCTCCTGCAAGATAGAATAAAGAGTGAGCAAAACCCTTTTCCAGCTTGGTGATACCCTGAGGAAGATTGAACACACTGTTCATAGTGAAGCCGCTGCCGTGACAGCTGGAGAACATGCTAATAGCAAAACCATTCCCCACTTCGGTGATACCCTGGGGAAGGTTGAACACACTATTCATGTCGAAGCTATTGCCCCTACAGCGGTCGAACATGCCTGAGGCAAAGCTATCTCCCGCCTCAGTAATGTTCTGGGGGAGATTGAACACACTATTCATGGTGAAATTGTCGCCGGTGCAGTTGAAAAACATGCTACCGGCAAAATTATTCCCCACAGAAGTAACACTGTTCCAGGCATCAGCGTCAAAGGTAAAGTCTTGACCCATGGTTATGTTTTGACAGCCGCGAAAGGTATTAGCCCATTCGTGGCCTGGCGCCAAAGCAGTGCCTTCAATTTGCGCAGCTGTTCTTGTCATTGAGGGGGTAATCGGAGAGAGAACCGCCGTCACTTTATTGCAGTTGGCTGTCGCGCTAGCCCCCATGTTCGTCCCGCTGAATCCAAAAGACCCTAACCATGCTTCTTCGCTTAGATCGGTTGGAGTGATGGTGATAGTGTAAGTACCGGTAGCGTTGTAGGTATGCTTAATGCCATCAGACTCTGTTGTGTTAGCAGAATCGCTTTGATTATAAGTTATAAATGTTGGATTAGCATTATCGCCCCAATCCACATCCCAACTATAGTTTTTGTTATACGCAGCGCTAGACTCACCACTAGGGTTCAGTCCTCCCGATGTTGGAAGATAGAAGGTTCTTGCTGCATCACTATTACCAGAAATCGTTACCTTGATTTTAAATTCAGGAGTATCGGATGGATCTGCATGGGCAATACGAGGACTCATCGATATAAGAAATAGTAAAGCCACACACATGATGGCGAGGGATACGAAAAGGCTTGTTCGATTTTGAGTTCCACGTAACATAGCCATCTACCTCTTTCACTCTTTTTGTTTTTTCGCGTTTCCATAATAAACGCTGTTCACGATGATTGGTATAAAAATTTAGAAAATGCTTCCGGCGCCGATGAGTAAAGCTCCTATCCCAAGGCATGAGTAGCTACCCCAAGAAGGTATTATTACCAACTCTCTTGCACTTCGATAATTTTTTTGTTGACATTTTAAAATAAGTTAGCTATACCTAACTTGAAACCTTTAGGCATGTACAAAGAAGTATCCAGCACGTAACTATTCATCATTTCAGAAAGGCAGGCGCTCATGGCCTCCAATGAATCGCGCATATACGCGCGCCTAGTTGCCCCTGTTCGCGGTAAGATTATTGTGGGAGTAGTTCTCACGATTCTCTCATCAATTAGCAACTTCCTCCCGTATTACGCAATTGTCCAAGTTGCACAAGAAGTGCTTGAACGAGGTATCCCTTCCTTCGAAACGCTTATCCCCTGGATTGCTTTGGCTATTTGTGGGGCTTTATTTGGGCGGTTCTTTTTCGCTATCGGCACGGGCATCTGCCATTATGCCGATGCCGATTTCCGCGTAAATGCACGTACAATTCTTACTGAGCATCTATCAAAAATTCCTCTCGGATGGTTTAGTGCAAATAGTTCCTCAGAGGTCAAGCAAGGTGCAACCGATGATGTGCTCAACATGCATCAATCGGTAGGGCATGCTCCCGTAGATATTACTTCCGCTATCCTGACGCCCTTAATACCTCTCGCTTATCTATTTACGGTGGATTGGCGCGTTGCTTTTATCTTGCTAGCTTTCTTCGTTATAGTCCTCGCCGCAGCAGCCCCCTTCATGTTCAAAGACTACACAGAACTCAATAGTTCCTATAATGCTTCGCTGGTCGAGTTATCCTCATCAACCGTCGAGATGGTAGACGGCATTTCGGTGGTAAAAACCTTTGGCAGCTCAAGCCATGCAAGTCAGCGATTTCGTGATGCAGTGTCTGCGCTTGTCACCATTTGTTATTCATGGACCAAGCGAACTGCAAGTCCTTTCAGTATTACCGCAGCGCTCTTCTCTCCTGCGGCAATGCTTGTGGTACTTCTCTCTGTTTCTCTTCTCTTTATCACCCAGGGCTGGCTGACACTGTCGCAATGCGTTCCCTTTCTTGTTCTTGGCGTGGGAATTCCTGTTGCGCTTATCAACATCTTTAACCCATTTCGTTTCTTGCGTCAGTCCATGCAAAGCGCGGAGCACCTCGGCTCCATATTAAGCGTTGAGCCGCTGAAAGAGCCTGACCACCCTCAAACGATTGAGGATAATGCACTGGATATCTCGTTCGATAAGCTTTCTTTTTCTTATTCTGATGACGCCTCTCCAGCCTTGCAAGATATCGAAGTAACTCTTACGCCAGGAACAGTAACCGCGCTGGTCGGATTGTCTGGAAGTGGGAAAACAACCTTCGCACGTCTTATTCCCCGCTTTTGGGATCCAACGAAAGGATCCCTATCATTCAACCAAATCGATCTACGAAATATGGACACCTCGCACGTGCTCTCTCATGTGGCGATCGTATTTCAAGACACCGTACTTTTACGTGAAAGCATTAGAGACAACATCCGCTTAGGGCAATCTCGGGCAAGCGAGGCAGAGGTTATCGAAGTTGCAAAAAAGGCTCAAATCCACGACAGAATTTTGGAGTTTCCCTCCGGATACGACACGGTTGTAGGAAGCAGCGATGGCAATCTCTCCGGTGGTGAGATGCAGCGTGTGGCTATCGCTCGAGCCATGCTTCAAGATGCCTCGATTCTTGTACTTGATGAAGCAACGGCTCACGCCGATCCCGAAAACGAAGTTGCCATCCAAAAGGCGCTTTCAAACCTTGCACGGGGGCGCACCACGATTGTCATTGCGCATCGCTTAAACACCATTACTCATGCAGATCAAATACTCGTCCTTGACCAGGGGCGGATTGTTGAAGCAGGAACCCATAGCCAGCTTCTGTCACGTAAAGGACGCTATGAAAGTCTCTGGCGAACTCAGCATATCGACACGGTTCTCGCAACAGCAGAAGAAACAGACGAGCAAACCTCGATGAGCGAAGGGAGTAATCGATGATACTGACACGCATTGACCAACTCGCTGGCATGAGAACCGGCGTCAAGCTTCAAGCCATACTTTATGTACTATGCGGACTTCTAGAGGGTTCCATCTATGTATTACTTCTTTCGATTATCCGCTTCTTAGTTGTAGGAGAATACGCAAGTGCGGGAACCCTCCTTATTGTGTCTGCTGCTTTAGCCATCGCCTACTGCGTGGTTAGCTTCTTAGCCGATAATCGAGGGTATTTCGTCGGTATTGATCAGGTGGTTGGCTCGATACAGAAGCGCCTAGGCAACCACATCGCTCGCCTTCCTCTTGGCTGGTTCACCAAAGAGAAATCAGGCCAGATTGCAACACTTCTTACGAAAGATATGCAGATGGTCATGAACATGCCCAGCATGTTCCTCAAGCAGATGGTACTTTCAATTACAACGCCTTGCGTGGTAGCGATACTTTTTTTCTTCATCGATTGGCGCATCGGACTTGCCTTCGCCATCTTAACCCCCCTTCTCTTCATTGGCGCCCGTTTGATGAGCAAACGTGCAGGCGATGGGCATCGCGAAGAAGAAAAAGCAAACGCTGAGCTTGCTGCCCGCGTACTTGAATTTGCTCACGCGCAACCCGTTCTTCGTGCTTCTCAACGTAGCAAAGAAGGCTGGAGCAGTCTCAAGAACATTATCGAAGAAGAACGCTCTGCTACGGTAAGAACCCTCAACACCACCTCGCGTCCTATCACCTTTTTCACACTTGTTATACAAGCGATGTTCGCGCTCGTTTTCATTGTTTCTTGTATCTCTTTAAGTGAAAACGCCATTGATGTAGCCTCTTTCATCTTTGTTGCAATTCTTGCCCTGCGCTTTACCGAGCCTCTTCAAAGCATCGGACAGCAAGGCATGGCACTGCGTGTCGCAAGCAACGCCTTAGATGCTGCCGAGGAGATTCTTGTCACACCCCCACTACCCGAAGCAACTACACCTCAAACACCGCTTGGTTCGCGTATCGAGTTCTCGCATGTTGGCTTTTCCTACGACGGCAAGCGTACGGTACTTGAGGATGTAAATCTAAGTTGTGCCGACCACAGCATGACGGCACTGGTAGGGCCTTCGGGATCAGGTAAAACAACTCTCACCCGTTTGATAGCACGTTTTTGGGATGTATCTTCTGGTAGCGTCTCGGTTGGCGGTGTTGATGTGCGAGATATGTCAACAGAAACGCTGATGCAGCAGATATCCATGGTGTTTCAAGACGTATACCTGTTTGACGGCACCATCGAAGACAACATCCGCCTTGGTCGACCAGAAGCAAGCAAGGATGAGGTTCGCGCTGCAGCAAAACTAGCTCGACTCGACGAAGTTGTTTCCAGGCTTGAGCATGGATGGGATACGTCTGTGGGCGAAGGCGGCAGCAGGTTATCAGGGGGCGAACGTCAGCGCGTATCCATCGCCCGTGCCTTATTGAAAGATGCCCCAATCGTACTTTTCGACGAAGCTACCGCTGCTCTTGATGCAGAAAACGAGGCGGCGATTACCGCCGCAATGCACGAGCTCGCAAAGAGCCGTACGGTCATTGTAATTGCTCATCGTCTTTCCACCGTGGCTTCAGCAGATCAGATTGCTGTACTCGAAGATGGGCGCATCACCCAGCTTGGCCCCCATTCCGAGCTCATACAACAAGTTGGACGCTACCGAAGCTTTTGGCACGAGCGTGAACAGGCCGAAGGCTGGCGCATCACCGATCAGGCAAGTTAAGAGCTTACTTTTGAAAGGACTTTCTCATGAATAATTCACTTGATTCAGCGGTAACAAAACCCGAAATTGCTCGCAATAACTCCAAGCAAATTGGCGAACACGAAAATCGATCCTGGGGAATAAAGGAGGTCATTACCACGATTCTCTTCAGCGTTTTAATTATTGTCTTGATGTTCATGGCTTCGGGTCTCACCATGCTCAATGTCGACTTTGGACTTATTTTTTCAACAGCTATCGCATGCTTTATCGCAGGACCAGTATTTGTGCTGATGACTTTGCGTGTAAGGAAATTCGGGAGCACAATATTTCTTGCTGTAGTAACTGCTTTGGTGTTCTGCCTTGCGGGAAACTACTGGTATATGATTCCCTTCTACCTCGCACTTGGTGTTCTTGTCGATCTTGTAATGATGCGACCAAAAGATTGAGCAAATCCGAACAGAGTTGTAGCTGCGTGGACGCTATATAGCACCCTCTATGTAGGATCATCGGTTATCCCCATACTCGTCAATCTCGATAGCTATGTTGCTGAAGCCACCAACGATGTGCGAGGCCTTGATCAAGCATATATCGACTCATTCCTGACGTATTTCGCACATCCAGAGTGGCTGATTCCTATCATTGCGATTACCACACTTGGAGGATTTTTGGGCGCTCTTCTCGGAAAGAAGCTTACCCGCAAGCATTTCTCGAAATCGGGAGCGCTGTAAACATGACGCCTGCCTCAAACGAGAACGCATATCTATCCCCTACTGGCATTTCACAAAATACAGGTGCGTCTCGTACGCATCGCGGAAATCTCGAATATGTCGACGCCCCCCACACACAGGCTCTCATTGATGCGTCAAAAGACATTGGCTTTTCAGTTGTCACGAAACTTGTTGTCTTTTTGTCGATATCGATAAGCGTGTCGCTCACGACTCAGCCGCTTTACTCATCGCTGCTCACCGCAGCCCTATTGCTTTATCTTGTGGCAAATAAGCAGAAGGCGCTCTCCTTTAAGCTGCTCGTCTCGTATATAGTGCTGTTCCTGATTTATGTGTCGATGACTTATTTCGGGATAAGGATTCTGGTGTTTTCACCAATGCATATTTTCTTAGCCTGGAAAGCATATCCTGCTCTTGTAGCATCGATCGCGCTCGTTACCTCACCACCTGGTATGATCAGCGCTTTTCTTGCGCGCTTTCATATTCCGAAAAAGATCATCGTAGGAACCCTTGTTATCTTTCGCTTCTTTCCCACCATGAAAACCGGCATGCAGCGCCTGTCAGAATCCTTGAAAAATCGAGGTTTAACCGGCTTTAAACAAATCATCTCCAATCCCTTAGACAGCCTCGAGTACTTGCTCGTACCCACCATGATGACGCTCGTTAATAGCGCCGATCAGCTCTCCTCTTCGGCAATTGTGCGTGCAGCTGAGGCCCCCACAAAGCGTACGAGCTATTATGGCACCGGGCAAAATTGGCAGGACTATCTTTGCCAGATTGTTTTCGTTCTAGCCGCTCTTCTCTTTATTGCTTTCACCGGAGGATTCTGATGATGATAAAGTTTGCAGCAGAAGAGTGTGAACCAAATGCTATTGAACTTGACGGTCTTGATTTCACCTATCTTAATGCCCCGCAAACCCTTTTCGACATCAACCTCAACATCTCTGCCGGAGAATGCATCGTTTTAATGGGAGGCTCAGGAAGCGGCAAGACAACTATCACCCGCGTAATTAATGGTCTCGCGGGAGGCTATTACCGGGGCACCGTAAGCGGCCAGGTAAAACTCGCCGGACAGCTTGCCATACAGCTATCCTCCTGGGAGCGATCGACACTTGTTGGAAGCGTGTTTCAAGACCCCGCTTCGCAGTTTTTTTCTAGTCAGCTCGCTGGCGAAATTGCCTTCGGATGCGAAAATCTTGGATATTCACACGGCGAGGTAGTTAGCTTAGCTGATGATGCAATCGAGAAACTTACGCTTGGAGAGCTACGCGGTATGCAAATCGACGCCCTTTCAAGTGGGCAGAAACAGCGCACAGCGATAGCATCGGCAATCGCACCCCGCCCCCCAATCCTTGTTATGGATGAACCCTCGGCTAACCTTGACGAGGGTTCGACTCAGGAACTTCGTGAAATTCTTTATGATCTCAAAATGAGAGGCTACACCCTCATCATCGCCGAGCATCGTATTGCGTACCTTATGGATTTTGCCGACCGATTCTATTATGTACATCACGGTATCATCGATTGCGAGCTGACACATACGCAAGTTCTCCAGCTTTCCCATGATGAGCGACTTGCCATGGGCATTCGGAGCCCTCAAGCCCTGCCGCGCCCTTCACTTCCTTTACCGGATGTTGAGCCTCCGGCAGATGTCAGCCCATCTCTCTCGCTGAAAGACCTCGGACTCACTATTGGCAAGAAAAGCATCTTCAAACACGTTAATCTGTGCGTTAAGCCTGGTCAAATTGTTGCCTTGACTGGAATCAATGGTGCTGGAAAAACCAGTCTTGCTAAAACTATCGTGGGTTTCAAAAAGCATACGACTGGGAGTATTAGAGTCGGTGGCGTGTCGTTTAAAGCAAGGAAGCGACGAGAGCATATCTGGTATAGCTCAAATGACGTGAGCGCAGAATTCTTCACTGCTCGTGTGGCTGAAGAAGTTCTTCTCAGGGTAGATCCAAGCGAAAAAAATCTTGCCCATGCGCGAAACGTACTCCAACAATTAGGGCTCTACGATTTGAAGGACCATCACCCAGCTTCACTTTCGGGAGGTCAAAAACAACGACTCTCGATTGCTTGCGGCTTGGTGCTAGATCGTCCTTTTATTATCCTTGACGAACCAACAAGCGGCCTTGACTCCATCAATATGCACAAGCTTGCCGAAGCGCTAAAGTATGCCGCAGCACTAGGGCGCGGGATTATCGTCATTACGCATGATAACGAATTCATGCAGGCGTGCTGTACTCACCATTTTGCGCTTACATAAGGGATAACGGTATTTTTTTCTAAAGGAAATTGATGGTCAGAATTTGACTCTAGCTCTATCCATTTGAAAACATAAACGGAATTATGTCAAGACTATTATTACCTGTAAGCTCACGTTATACTAAAGCCAGCTTCACCCTCGCGTCACACTAGAGATGGACCGACGCATTTGAATAGGGAGCTCAAGATAGCGCGTAGAATGGAGATTCGTATCCGTTGATACGAAAGCCAGGAAGCAGCTGCGAGCACCCACCTTTTAGGAGGTGGGTTCATCCTTTGGCCGGGGGTGGAGTCTTTTTCTATCCAGAACCCCCGCCCCCTGAAGGGCCCTCTTCGATTTCACTTCTATTGCTTTAAGAGTTCAAGAAAAAAATCCCAGCGCGATAGGTATTTTGCATGAGATTGAAGCTTATGCCCGCACGAAAGGCAGGCCTACGATTTCTTGTTCTGGATTATCCCAGGTGGCGAAGATTTTAGTCATTGCAATAGAGCGCTTTGCTTCCGAAACAGCTAGTTTTACCGGGCATAAGTGTCAATCTCATACAGATCGAGCTTAGTTTCGCCAGATTTATCGCGCCGTAGGTAAAACCACCTCGAAGCTAAACCGCTTTGACCAGGTTGATAGCGCAGCAGCATTGGGCCGGAGAGCGCGAAACCAGCTATGTATTTGTGAGTTTACGCTTGAACTGTTTGAGCTGCAGGAGCAGTGCCTTCAGTCGAAGAACCCTCGAGATCATCGAACATGCCAGATTCGTTCAGAATAGTAAACAATTCTTCTTTATTACTAAACTCGCGTTCTTGCTTGAACTCGACAGTAACAACTTTGCCTTCCCAGGTTTCGTCATCTTTATACTTACTCGTTTTTAGGATTGCCTTAACCGGATACGCGTTAGCGTTTGGCATATCTTCTTTTTTGAAGTTGTACTTTAAATCTTTCAGCATATTTTCCGACTCGTCCATCAGCTCAAAGAGAGTGGTATAGTTAATCTATCCGAGCTCTGGATTAAACAACATGTCATCTGTGACATATATGGTTTGAATGCGCTGCTTGCGCGCTTTTTCAACACGAACAATGACCACAATGGCAACGATAACTATCAGCCACCACACAATGCTAATTACAAGATCAAGCGGCTCATCGATGTTGTTGAGGCCAAGGTAATACCAAAGCCATAAAAGAAAAATGGACACTACGGCCAAAAGGATATATACAATCACATTACTTTTTTTCATTGTTCACCCAACTCCCACCTTGCCTGCTGTACTCTTCCCAACCTGCTGCAGCTTACGCACAGACATCTATGAGGCATTCCCCATGTTCATTACATAATACTGCATCTTGCCCGGTTTTCCACCTTACATCTCTACTACCCTTTCATCACGTTTCTTTGTTGGTGCGCAAGTTGCTAACCTAACAAACCGCGCACTTCATACCAAAGAAGCTCAGGGCTTCCAAACCTTTACAGCACACACTTTATATTCGGGCACGCGACTAATCTCATCGAGAGCAGAAATAGTGAGCCAATTACTGTTTCCATCCTGAAAATGAAAAGGCATCCACGTTTCTCCTTGATTAGTTTTGTTTGACACGTGAGCCCTTACCTCAATCTGGCCACGACGAGAGGCTGCCCTCACCATATCTCCGTCGTTTATTCCCAGCTTTTGTGCATCAATGGCATTTATTTCAATGAACGAGGAGTCCGAAATTTCGTTAATTCCTTCGCTTCGTGCTGTCATCGCCGATGCATTGTAATGATAAAGAATGCGGCCAGTCATCATCATGAGAGGATATTCTTCATCAGGCATCTCTGTAGACTCACGATACTCTGCATTTGAGTAGGTTCCTCGTCCGCGAGAAAAGGACTCCATATGCATGATGGGCGTTCCTGGATGCTCTTTGCTTGGGCATGGCCACTGAATTCCAGCGCCGCCAATCTCTTCACTATCAAGGCGTGCATGGCTAATTCCTGCATACGAGGGAGTCAGCGATGCAAGCTCATCCATAATCTGTGCAGCGCTCAGCTGCGGCTGTGGATAGCCCATTCTGTTCATAATCTCGGTAATGATTTCGGTATCAAGCTTTGGTCCTGTGGGGCCTTCTACCGCACGGCGTACTCGTTGCACACGGCGTTCGGTATTGGTGAAGGTTCCTTCTTTTTCGGCGTAACTTCGCGCGGGAAGCACAACATCAGCATATGATGCGGTTTCAGTGAGAAATAAATCAACCACCACGAAAAACTGAAGAGAACTCAAGGCCTCGATAATATGCTTTGTATTGGGATCGGTCCTTAAGGGGTCTTCCCCAAAGATAAGGAGACCCTCGATTTCATCACGAATGGCTGCTGGGAATACTTCTGTTGAGCGCAATCCCACTTCAGACTTGAGTTTTACACCCCAGGCCTCCTCAAACTTTGCACGAATCGCCGGATCTCCTACGCTTTGGTAGCCCGTAAAATGCGAAGGAATTGCCCCCACATCGCAGGCGCCTTGCACATTATTTTGACCACGGATGGGGTTTACCCCGCAGCCTACGCGACCCAGCTTTCCATTCACCATTGCAATATTGGACAGGCTCATAACGCCTTCAGTACCCGTTGAGTGCTCTGCCACGCCAAGACAATACATAATTGGTGCCGTTTTTGCACTTCCATACAGCTTCGCTGCCGAAATCAAATCGTCTTTATCAATGCGGCAAATCTCAGCAACCCGCTCAGGAGTATAGCTAGCAACCATTGCCGCTAATTCTTCGAAGCCTTCGGTGCGTCGAGAAACAAACTCTTCGTCTACGAGCCCTTCGGAAATCAATATGTGTACGATGCCGTTTGCGAAAGCTACATTAGTGCCTGGTCGTAGCTTGAGATGAATGTCAGCATGTTGCGTTAAGCCAATTTCTCGAGGATCAACAACGATAAGTTTTGTTCCGCGTTCGACTGCCTGACGCAACTGCATGCCAAGCACCGGGTGCGCTTCTTCAGGATTTGAGCCTATTAACAAGACGACTTCAGCGTCTTGCGTAATATCGGCAATCGTGTTTGTCATAGCTCCAGAACCAAGTGTTGTTGCCAGACCGGCAACCGTAGGCGCGTGTCAAACACGCGCGCAATTATCAATGTTGTTGGTCTCGAGCACCACACGACTCATTTTTTGGAAGAGATAAATATCTTCGTTTGTCGAGCGAGAGCAGGCAAAAGCCGCAAGGGCATCTCCACCCTTTTCAGCTTTTATTTCGGAGAAGCGGCGTGCCACTACATCAAGTGCTTCGTCCCAACTTGCCTCTTCAAACTCTCCGGTCGCATGATTTTTTATCAAAGGCGTGCGGAGGCGATCGGGCGAATCAATGAAATCGAAGCTAGCCGAGCGCCCCTTAATGCAGAGCAACGAGTGATTCGTGGGACCATTAGCTCCTTCTGTGTCAACTACTTTTCCGTCCTTTACCTTGAGATAAAGCTGACAACCAACAGCGCAATGTGGACAGGTTGTAAGCACCTTCTCTACTTCTTGCTCCCGATACCTCTCGCGACGCTTCATCGTAAGCGCAGCAGTTGGGCAAGCCTGAACGCAGTTTCCGCAGGTCTCGCACATGCTCTCTTTCCAGCCTTTTCCAAAAGGCGCAACTATCGTAGTTTTTGTTCCTCTTCTGCCCGTTTTCAAGGAATGGTTGCCCACCACATCATTGCAGGTACTTACACAACGTTGACAAGCAATGCACAGATTAGGGTTGAAGGAAATGAGAGGGTTGTCCTCAAAGCGCGGAGCATGTCCTACAGAAGGGTTTTTGCAACGCGCCTGAGTGATGCCTGTCTCGCGACATAGAGTTTGCAGCTCACAAGCTTGATCTTTGAGGCAGTTCGCACAATCATCAAGCGTGTCTATGGCGTGTTCTGCCAAAATAAGCTCGAGGGCAATATGCCGCCAATCCTCCACCCGCTGCGAGGTAGTTTTTACCACCATGCCATCACGTACAAGAGTGTTGCACGCGGTAACTAAATCGTCTTCGCCTTCTAGCTCAACACAGCAAATTCGGCATGAAGCGATTGCATTTCGTTCTTTTAGGTAGCACAGCGTAGGAATATGAATCCCCGCTGCTTGCGTTGCTTCAAGAATTGTACTGCCTTCGTTGACAGCAAGGTTTTTCCCATTGATACATATATTAGGCATAGCGCTCCCGCCCTTCGTCTAAAACTCCACTGCCAAAATGATCACAGCGTAAACATCTTCCGCACTCCCACACAATCTCTTCGCGACTAATCGCTTGCTCAACATGACTAAAATCATGCTTTCTCTCTCGCGCAGGGCGCTCAATTATTTCTACTCGTCCCTTTGGTGTCCGATCGTTTGGATGTGCCTCGGGAACAGCCACCTCGGAGCCAAGTGCATGGTGATATCCCAAAAATTCGTCGATATTTCGTGCTGCAACCCTACCAGCACCAATGGCTTTGATTGCCGTTGCGGGACCCGTTTGACAATCTCCTCCAACAAAAATGTTTTGATAGCCCGCGGCATGCAAAAACCCATCAGCCACAAAGCGTCCTCTGTTCGTTTTCATGCCGAACTGCTCAAACTCATCCACATCAACGGCTTGCCCAATTGCGACCAAAACCACCTCAGCATCTACCGTAGTCTGAGGTTTATCGGCTGGCGCAACAGAAGGCCTGCCGTCTTTCACCTGCTGGACTTTCTGAGGTTGCGTGATAACACCGGTGCAAGCGCCCGCTTCGTTCACCTCAATACCAACAGGGGCTTCGAGCGTTATCATCTCGACGCTTTCGGCTATCGCGCTTTCTACCTCGATTGGTAGCGCAGTCATGTCGTCTTGCCGACGCCGATACACCACCGACACTTCTTCGGCTTCTGCGCGAATGGCTGTACGAGCGCAATCCATTGCTACATTACCGCCACCAATAACCGCAACCTTTTTCCCGGAGAAATCCGGAACGTGTCCCTCTCCCGCAGTTCCAAGTAATTCCACTGCAGAAAACACACCTGTAGCCAATTCATTATCGAGCTCAAGGCTTTTTCCAAGCTGTGCCCCTACGGCAATATAGAGGGCATCAAACTCTGCGGACAGTGCTTCCAGCTGCGTTTTTCCAATAGGAGAACCCAGCTTAACCTCAATATTATCAAGACTGGTAATAGCACGTATGTCTTCGTCTAGCCGCTCACGAGGAAGACGATAAGCGGGAATGCCATAGCGCAGCATCCCTCCAAGATGTGTGCGCTGCTCAAAAACTACCACCTCATGACCCATGAGCGCCAAAAAGTAAGCGCAGCTCAAGCCGCTTGGTCCACCACCAACAACTGCAATGCGCTTGCCGGTAGATACCGAAACTTGCGCAAGATCCACCTTATCTGCCGATACTTGATCGACAGCATACTTTTTGATTCCTCGGATATTAAGTGGAGCATCGATGAGTCTTCTCCGACAACTATCCTCGCAAGGGTGCTCACACACGTAAGCGCATGCTGTTGGAAAGGGGTTATCGGCACGAATTACTTTGATAGCTTCGGCATATTTACCCTCGCCCACAAGGGCAACGTAGGCAGGCACGTTTACGTGAGCCGGGCACATCGCTTCACATGCCACTGTTTGCGTTGTATCGCCTGCACACTCGTGTTTTACCAGATGACTCTCATATTCTTCTGCAAAGAGTTCTCGCGAGCGTAAAAAGAGCTCTGCCGCATCATATCCAATAGCACAATCCGATGAATCTCGAATCATTTGTGCAAGTTCTTCCATTTGAGCAAGCAGGGCTTCGTCAGCTCGACAGTCAAGCACTTGCTGCATCATGTGAGTAAGTCGAGGCATGCCATCTCGACAGGGCACGCACTTCCCGCATGTCTGTAAGGTGCTTGTGCTCATTATTGCCTGAACTAAAGCAATGGGGCACATTCCTGGAGGCATCGCCTCTACACGTCTGAGGAAATCATCTTGCAGCTCAGCAAGGTTGGCATCAATTTTGTTTGACGCCGGTATGGTTAACCTAGCCAAATATCCACCCCTATCATTGATGGCCTTACGTTATTTGTTTCGCCGCACGAGTCTATCATCTAATCTCATTGCGCGGGAGCAGTCTAAATCATCCCGAAACAATAATGAATTACTTGTGATGAAACTCATTCGCTAAAAGATTGTATGAGAAAGCTTAAGCCATCTACGCGCGCCTTCATATCTGAAACTGCAGGCAAGCGTAAAGTAAGACACCACTTTTGGCCTACGCCCCTCTATACACAAGGTTTCAGTTGAATCTCAAAGTATCAGTAGTCATCATATGCCCACACATACGGCTATAATAGAACGTTGAAATCACCTAAGATACTTTGTGTGGTTTCTAGACTGCAGAGAGAAGAAGCAGAGGCGCTACGGGGTGAGACTGCAAGGGAATACGAAGAATGAAGTAAGCTTCGCTCAAACCGAGGCCGAATTTGATATGTCTACTCAAAAAGTCAAACTATTCTTCCTCCTCTGTCTTGTGGGGATTATCTTCTCGGCTATTATCGCTCTTTTATCATCTTGTGATTCTGCAAATGGGAACTCCCTTGAGGGAGAAACCTCTGGTCCAGAATTTGTTCCCGGACCGGTTGCCCTCTCAACTCCAAACATTGATGGCGTTGGTCCTTACGGCTACACCATTGACACTTCAAATGTCTCGCAAGGATATGTAAGCGCAGCTGGAACATCGGTTGCGCGATTGAAATTCCAAGTAAGCTATGGCGACATGAGTTATAACTACGACCTTCCCAATGATGGAACGCCTATCTCATGTCCCATCAATATGGGAAGCGGCACCTACGTGTTTTCCATCTGGCAAAACACCTCGGACAATCGCTATGTTGAGCTAACCTTTCCTCCCGTAACTCAAGAGGTCTATCTCGAATCTGAGTTCTCCCCCTTTGTGCGTCCAAATTATTTCTGCAACTACAACGAGAGTAGCGCCTGCGTCGCAAAAGCTGCCGAACTGAGTGCCGGAGCAGCAAACCAAGGAGATGTGCTAAAAAACATCTATAACTGGATTGTGAGCAATATTGACTACGACACCCAAAAAGCCGCCGCCGTCACCGATGGCTACGTTCCCAACCCAGACGAAACCCTGCAATCAGGAAAAGGCATCTGTTTTGACTACGCGTCGCTAGCTGCCGCCATGCTCAGAAGCCAGGGTATCCCGTGTAAAATACTGACAGGTTACGTTTCTCCTGATAATATTTATCACGCTTGGAATATGGTGTATATTAACGGCAGTTGGCAGGCAGTGGCCTTAAGCGTTGATGCAGAAACATGGACGCGGATTGACACTACCTTCGCTGCGGGTGGCGCAACAAGCTATACAGGGGACGGCTCTTCATATACCGATAGATATACGTATTAGTGTGAACATGCAAGGAGTAGGAGAACATGGCTACAAAGATACTCGACAGTAGTGCTGGCATGACCCCCTGAATCTGATCCAACCCCAGTGTTAGGAAATAGATAGAATTCGACACTGAAGGGAAAGGACCAGACAATGAAAAAGACACGCTACACCACAGAGCAGATCATCATGAACCTGC
>JBMNSJ010000005.1:0-58219 GCA_050945135.1 Raoultibacter sp. | reverse complement strand
TACGAGGGACGATATCTATATACAAGACAGCTCACACACCTTGAGGCAAGGCCTTTCCTTCCTTACTGGGATAGGATTCGATATGCAAACATGACCAGGCATTTGCACATGGTGGTTTAACATAGAGTGCAATGATTTGTGGTTGTGGCAAGGTCTATACGCGCCACTTGAAAAATGGCCTACCCTGTCATCAGGCATTTTGTAGAGCATAATATTCTCCCCCTAGACCCATCAACCACAAAACGTTCAATCTGACTTTAATTCACGGCTTCCTGCCTTGATTTGTTCGAGCGCGGTCGTCCGGTACACACGAAACCGAGGGTGCAGTGCGAAAAGTTGCGCGGAGCGGTGGAATGTAGAGCGGTGGAGTTTGGCGCTGCGGAGTGAGGGGTACAGCTGGTGCAACGGGGCGCGCGATGCGATGGAGTGTAGAGCGGCAGGGCGCATTCACGCAGCAAGCCTCGGCGAGGCTATACACATAGAAAGGGGCCACTTTCTGTGACCCCTGGCCCTCGGAGCTTTTTCAATTACTCCTGAAGGGCGAATATGTAAGCATAGTAGCATGGAAATGCCCATTTCTCAAGCTAATTAGGCTTCCAAGAGCGCTCTGTTACCCAACTGTAATGGCTCGTCAGGGCACATATTATGACGAATAGCCTTAGCCTCTCTGAAACGCCCGGACGCGTTGCCAAAGCCCCTGCTTTCTTCGTCCATAAAGTAGACGCTTCTCCCCTATACATTCCCGACAAAAACCCTCGATAATCTCTTTTCGGCAATGCCGCGAAAGCGATTGAGCAGCGTGCGACTTGTAGGCTGCGTGTCATTCAGTTTGAAACTTGGAAAGAACCGGGTGATATGGAGAGGGATATTCTCATCTATCGAGGAAATCCAGTCACATTCTCGAACGAACATATCTTCATCATCAGAGAGCCCGGGAACCACAAGTGTGGTCAATTCAAGATGCACGCCCGCCGCATGTGCCGCCAAAATATTATCCTTAACTACAGAAAAACCGTGTGGAGCACCAACCTTTTTATAGCCCTCGTCACTAAAGCTTTTCAAGTCGATATTGAAGGCATCTATCAAATCAAGTGATTTTTCCCAGACGGCTGGAAGCACATAGCCATTAGTAACAGCTACATTGAGCTGACCTGAGGCGTGATTAAGACGAGCACAGTCTCGCATGAACTCCCAGGACACAAAAGGCTCGTTATATGTAAAAGCGAGTCCAATATTTCCACGCTGTCTTTCTAAAACTGCATACTCAACAAGGCTATCTGGCTCAATAAAATGCGTGTGAATCTTATCTATATTTTGCGGTTGGGCGATATCGTAATTTTGACAAAACTGGCAGCTCAAATTACAGCCATAACTTCCAACAGATAAAATACTCGATCCTGGATAAAAACAGGCTAAGGGCTTCTTTTCGATAGGATCCAATGAAAGGGCTGTGACCTGCCCGTAAGAAGCATTCACTATCTCGCCATCCTCATAGCGACGCGCGCCACAAATACCATAGCCCCCTTCTGTCAAAAGACACTCATGGGGACATATCGAACACTTTTTTGCAGCGGCAATCATGTATGGCGCACAACCTCAAAGCGTTCAATCTCAAAAGAGGAACGGGGGTCTATCCCTGCTTTCATGCAAGCTATGGATACTTGCTCTTCAACCGTTTCGACACCTTCTAAGTCTGGAAGCAACAAACCTCGCTTAAGACCCTTTGTCACTATCACACCAAAGCGCGATGGATCCAAATTGTCCATCGTTGTGGGTTCTGGCTCGAAAAGAACATCAACGCTAATGTAAATATCGTCAAGTTCTTTTTTCTGTACGGGAGGAAAACGTGGATCCTGCGTTGCCGCCGCAATTGCATTATGAACAATCTCTTGTGCAAGACTAGCCTCTGTGGGCTCTATCGTACCAATGCATCCACGCAAATCTCCTGTTGATAATAAGTGCAGCGAAACAAAACAGCCAGCCCGCTTGGGCTGACTAGAACCAAGAATGGGAATCTCTACTTCGTTATCCCCTGAAAGGAAGCTCTCTATTGCCTCACGCGCTAAGACAACGAGAGGATCGTGAGAGCCGTAGTGGTCATTTGTATCAAACATATCCTGAGCCTTCCTTTTCAAATGCGGCTACTCCATACCCCACACCATATGGCCCCTCTAAGGAGAGAAGCTCGGAACTAAAGTTTGTCCTTTGCAGGCGCTTTACTTCCTCTAGAGCGCCCGCGCACATTACGAAACCCGAAAGCCCGCATTCGGCGGCATCTTCTCGAAGCCTTTGGTCGATTGATGCGAACCGCATAAGCTCATTAAGCTCAACAATCTCTCCAAACAGGCGATCAAAGGCTGGGCCAGCAGGATCATATCCATATGGTCCGTCTTCGGTAAGCTTATGAGATAAGTCTCCACTCACCACAAGAACAACTCTTTCTTGCACAGCGTCACACAATCGAGCAATGCAAGCGCCAAAGCTTACGAGCTCCTCCGACTCAAGACCAGAGCCACCAATCGACACCGCCCGAAACTTGCTTGAAGGGAGATTTTTTTCGATGTAGCACAAAGGAACCATAATTCCGTGATCTAACTCTTGTGCAAAGCGCGAAACAGGTCCTGCAGAAACCGCATGCTCTTCCGCCTCGCGCACCAGTGCATCACGAAAGTCGGCATCATATCTCAGTTCAAACTGAAGTTTGGGCACGCCAAAAGAAGAAAAATCCCCTTGTGCTTTGTTTCCTGCTGCAAGATAAATCCAGTCAGAATAATACGCACTATGCGGGCTTATAAACAAAACTATTTCTGGCCTATGGGCAGCAATTCTTCTTGATACTTCATTCATGGCAGCGATGGTTTTTTCTATGCGAGCTTCCTGACCGCGACCAATGTCGGGGATGGCAAGTGGTGGATGAGGAAGAAAATATGCTGCTTCGAGCGGCATGTCGCTCTCCTTTTCTTTTCAGGAGTTCACATACACCGACAATACCACGGTAGACGAGAGGCTAGCCTGTAGGACAGCTCACTGAAAAGAAAGGGTTACCGCAACTAAAGCTTTTCGAAACGATAGCATTTATGAATTTTTGGATTACGGGAGAAGTCCTCTGGTATGGTCTGTGCGCTAATATCCTCAAGCATCACACCTGCTCCAGCCAAAGCTTCAGAATCTGGCTTAAATCCCCGCAGATTGCACGAGAACAAAGCTCTCCCTTGAGGAGACAATACACGATGTACCCGGTCAAGCAAGGCTACATGATCTCGCTCAACACTCCAACTTTCATCGCTCATAGATTTTGAGTTAGAAAACGTTGGAGGATCAACAAAAACCAAATCATAGGTGATACCTTGAGCTATCTGTTCATCAAGCCAGGGAATTACATCCGCCCGGACAAATCTGTGCTCAGGCCCCACAAAGCCGTTTGCCTCCATATTACGCTTTGCCCATGCAAGATAAGTTTGTGAAAGATCGACAGTAGTGGTTGAAAGGGCTTTCCCGCCTGCAGCATGAACACTGGCAGTTCCAGTGTAGGCAAACAGATTAAGAACCTTTTTGCCTTCTGCCATACTTCCAACTAACTCTCGTGTTAATCGATGGTCCAAAAAAATGCCTGTATCCAAATGCGATGCAAGATCGAGCTCAAACGTATACCCAGACTCTTTCGTGTGTACGACAAAAGAACTCTGACCAGCGTCACGATACTGACCGCCACCCTTTTCTCGCATACGAGTTTTTAAAAACACGTGCTGAGGTAAAACCCCCACCAATTCAGGCGTGATGGTCATTATGTCTGCCAAACGCCTCTTCGCACGCTCGGCATCAATTGTTTTTGGAGCTCGATACTCCGAGACTACTACATAAGTTTCAGTATTACCCGACGTATCATCTTCATATACATCGATAGCGGCTGCATAGTCGGGAAGATCAGCATCATACACGCGATAGCACGCTATCCCTTGCCGCTTTGCCCATTTTCTCCTGAGCTTCAGCATCTTTCGCAAGCGAGCCGCAAACTGCTCTGAGTTTTCCTCAAGCACCGCAAGTGGAGCGCTCGCATCTTTACCAGAATCGTGCAATTCAACATAGACACGCTGGTCACGCGCGAGCGTGTAATGTCTGAGACTTGTCTCAATTCGTCCATTATAAAAAGGGCTGACACGTATAGGCTTTATGCCAATGAACGCATCTATTGAATCATCGGGGGTGATAATAGAAAGCTGCCACGAATCAGGTAGTTTATTAGCTGCATCTGATAAGCTCCGGTATACCTCCGGAAGCTGATTTGCAGAACCAAGGCGTTCGCCGTAGGGGGGATTTACAACCATCAAACCTTGAGTGTGCTCGCTCATTAGGCGGGCAGCATCAGATGCTTCAAGTGTTTTAAACTGAATCCGACCACCCAGCCCTGCTCGACGTGCGTTCTCTTCGCTAAGGCGTATGCATTGTTCATCATAATCACTACCGAAAATGAGTGGCATCTTTTCTATTCCAAGCGCAAACCGCTCATCAGCCTCGTCAATAAGGCTGAGCCATAGCTCCTCATCATGTTGAGCCCACCCTGAAAAACCCCAATAATCCCGCAGGATTCCCGGTGCAGCATCAGCCGCAATTAATGCTGCCTCAATGGCAAGAGTGCCGCTTCCGCACATCGGATCAAAAAATACCCGTTTCTCGTTAGCAAGGGAGCCCCATCCACTATCAAGGACGATGGCGGCTGCCAAGTTTTCCTTCAGAGGAGCCACCGACTGCCTGCCCTCTTCGCGATACGCTCGCCTATGAAGAGGTTCGCCTGATAAATCCAGAGCAATAGTAGCGCGCTGCGCACGAATGGAAACATCGATTAATACATCGGGCCGTTTACCTGAAACATCGGGGCGCGTGCCTCGAAGCTTCCTGAGTCTATCGCACACAGCATCTTTTACTTTTACAGCAGTAAACTGGGTGTTTCTAAGATTATCATTGAGCCCATGTGCATACACCGCGATGGTTGCTTGTGGACCAACATGAGTCTCCCAAGCTAGATCCGAAACTCCACGATAGAGAGTGTCTGCATCGCATGCGTCGATACGATCGAGAATCAAAAGTACGCGCGAAGCAACTCGAGACCACAAGCAAACCCGATAAGCATCTGAGAGCACTCCGAAAAAAGCGACGCCCCCTTTAAGAGGGCGCACGCGTCTGATTCTCATATCTTTTAGTTCTTGGACGAGGATACTTTCGAAGCCACTCGCACAGCGAACAAAGAATTCTAGATTCTGTGACACTAGTCTTCCAAATAATCTTTGAGCTTGGATGAACGTGAAGGATGACGTAGCTTAGCCAAGGTTTTGCTTTCAATCTGACGGATGCGCTCACGCGTAACACCAAATTCGCGTCCGACCTCTTCAAGAGTACGTGGATGGCCATCCTCAAGACCAAAGCGAAGTGAAATTACCTTTCGCTCACGCTCTGCGAGTCCGTCCAAAACCTTAGCGAGCTGTTCTTGAAGCATAGTAAAGCTAGCTGCATCAGGCGGAACAACCGCTGCATCGTCTTCTATGAAATCGCCAAGTTGACTATCTTCTTCTTCACCAATGGGGGTTTCCAAGCTTACTGGCTCTTGCGAAATTTTTTGAATCTCACGTACGCGCTCGGCAGTAAGACCCATTTCTTTTCCGATTTCTTCAGGACTTGGCTCACGTCCAAACTCTTGCAAAAGCTGGCGCTGGATACGCACAAGCTTGTTGATTGTCTCAACCATATGAACCGGAATACGAATCGTACGAGCTTGATCAGCAATTGCGCGCGTAATAGCTTGCCTAATCCACCACGTTGCATAAGTTGAAAACTTAAAACCCTTGGTGTAGTCGAATTTTTCAACCGCGCGAATAAGACCTAGGTTACCTTCCTGGATTAAATCCAAGAAAAGCATGCCGCGACCCACATAGCGCTTTGCAATAGAAACAACCAAGCGTAAGTTTGCCTCGATAAGCTGCTGTTTAGCGTCGAGACCCACTTGTTCGATACGGCTTAAACGACGTCTTTCACGACGCTCTAACTCGATACCTTCATCTTCGGCATTTTCTAGCTGCTCTGCCGCTTCGACACCAGCTTCAATTTTCATGGCAAGGTCGATTTCTTCTGCGGCAGTAAGCAAGGGAACTTTACCGATTTCTTTGAGATACATACGCACGGGATCGCCGGTGAGCATCGTAACCGAAGTGTCCACGGTGCGCTTACGACTTTTTGCCTTAGCCTTTGCGTTAACGCGGGGTACAGGTATTTCAACGGTAGCCTTTAGCTCTTCTTCGGGAATTCCTTCTAGAAGCTCTTCATCGCTCATATTGCGATCGATTTTTTCTTCTTCCAAGGATTCATCCGCAGAGTCTTCAAGATTGTTGGCAGCCGTTGGTTCAACCGGCTCGCCTTCCAAATCATCCTCATCGAGGATATCGCTGTCCTCAACTTCTGCGACTTCGCCGGTAATATTCTCTGAGAGTGTGTCATTTGAGGGTTTTGCCACAAACATTCCTTTCCAAGAATTCGCCCTTTTCATGGGATTCTAGGGCATAAAAATACATCAAACACTATACCACGAAAGCCTAGGAACCGAGACACTTACTCGTAAAAGCACCTTACCCCATACACTCAACATGCATTTACTATGTAAACAACAAAACCCAAGGCGCACACACATAAGCAAGCCCAAAGCACGCTACTCTTCGGGATCAATCATCATTTCTTTCAAGACGTGAGCGGCGTGCACTATAGGCAGCTAAACCAGTTCCTGCAACCGCGACTATACCCGGAACAACAATATCTGTGGGATCTCCGGCGCTCGGAATGAGGCCCTTTTTGTTGTTATCGTCTGCGTCATCGTCGCCTGAACCCTCGTACGAATAGTTACATGCTTGCGTTTCATCCTCGAGTTCTAACTGGGCTAAATCCAAACCAGACGAAAGAGTGACCTGCTCAAATATCTCGGTACCGTCAAGTGCTGAAGCCACAGTTTCACCATCTTCACCGCTTGCATGCGTATCAAGTGTTGCAATATCTATTGAACCCTTTTTCACTTGCACCTGAATAGTTTGCTTACCGCGCCATGTATCGGGGATTGTTACGGCAATCTTATAAACGCGCCTTCGTCCTGGAACCAAAACACCTGACTCAGTTGCTTCGTCTAAGACTGGTGCTTCTCCAAAATCGTATAAGGTAGAAACCGCATCGTCAGCTACACCGCTCGATTCCACATCATCGATTGGCGAGACCGTTGCTCCAACAGCCTGCAAAGCATCCATCTGGTCAGGCATAACATTTGCGCGCATACAATCAAGCTTCACCTCTTGAAACACGTTACCTGCACCATCTAAAAGCTCAAGGACGCAAGCACTTACCAAAGTATTTCCATCGTTTCGTACTTCGATATAGAAGGTTTCCTCTTTTCCAGCACCCACCAAAGGCATATGTGAATAAAAAGCGGTGGGAACCAGATAGCGCAAAAACGGAACAACTGCACAATGGATATTGCTTGCGCTTCGCGTCATGTCTGTGATGCTTTGATATATCACCGATGCCGCTTCGTGGTTATTCCCCAAATGATTGAGCACTACATCATCGGCTGGAGCCGCGAGCTCACAAAACGCAAAAGGCTCGCTGAATTTGTCGCTTGCCAGATGGCTGGCATACACCATATGAAGCTTCGCGTTATCTTTTGGCGAATGATTATTGTTTTCATCAATCGTATCAGCCCGTGGACCGGTATCCGCCTTTGTTAGGTAGAGCCATCTACCATCAGGGCTTACTGCAAATGATTTGACGGCAAAATTGCGGGGGCCAATCTTTGCCGTATAATTGTCCATTCGCCGCTCAAAGCAAAGCTCACCAGCTTCGTCAAGATGAAAGAATCCTTCTTTACCGAAGTAATAGCCCACTTTAAACGCAGTACCTTTACGACGTGCGAAGGTTTTACTATCACCTGCAGATCCCAGAGGGATACTAAAGAGCGAACCTAGCTTAGCTGATGCCGAAGGAATAAGAACTGACGTATGCAGCGTGCTGTTTTGGTAATAGCAGGTATAAAACGCAGTCGGTCGTTCCCATTGGTCAATACGCTCGCCCCAGGTTGTTTCTATTGGGTTTTTCCAATCGGGGCACTTTCTTTCGTGGCTAAGTGTACGCAAAGAAAACTCCAAGACCGCAGAAGATGTCCCGTTAAAAGGTGTCAAGCCATCAGGAATTTCCGCAATGAGATAGCCATAAAGCACGTTTGGAGTAAAATTATTATCATTAAGGCTGGTCACAAAAGGATGGAGAGGAATCCTATTAGTTTCACCTGGAACATTAACTCGTTTGGTAGCTGCCCTCTTTGCCTTGCCATCCGCATCAAGCTGAATGTGTGTCGAATACCACTTTGCTGAAAACAATCCGGTAAGCTTCGTGTTGTCACCATCAGGACGCGTGCCTGATATGAGGTGGACATACATACTAACCCCTGTGTTGTCTTTTGTATCTCGATTGATTGAGACATCGAAATCATAATCGAAGGTGTCGATACGTTTGTCGTCTGCTTCAAGGTCTGTCGGATAGGCTGATTCACACTGAAACGGAAACTCGAGACACTGTGGCTTACCCCAGGTGCCACTTCCCTTGTCAAACCTTGCAACCGAAAGTCTAGAGCGAAGCCCATCTGGATATTCCACCGTAAGAATGCGGAAAAGATACGACTGACCTGCTCTATCGGTAATCGATTTTATTTGAGGAGCCGAGAATACATCCTTATAAATAATTGTATCAGTCGTGGGCTTCACACCCTGTTCACCGGCAGAAAGAGCACCGGCTACTGCACAGGAAGCTAAGGTAGTCGAACCGCCATCACCGGTGTACTCAACACAGCTAAACTCGGGTATCACATCGAGCTCATCAGCTGCAGTACCCCCCGTCTGCTGCGTCGCAACCAGTTCTTTCGTTTCTGCAAGTTCAGAGTTTTTCACGAGAACAAATCCCGCAGAGGGATCTGCACCCGCATCACCGGGTAAGGAATTATCAGGACACGAAAAGCCAAGGGAAAAATCATCGAGCCTAAACATAAAGGCCTCGTCACCCTCGGTTAGTTCGACGGCATCTGAGTTATACGCAGAAGAAGCCCAGTTGTCATAAATACTTGGCCACTTGCTACGAACAATCGTGCCACTCCACTTGGAAATGAATATCTGAACAACCCAGGAAAGCTCGCACCCAACCTGAACAGCAAAATGTGGTTGCGGCTTATCAATTTTCGGATAATATCCAAGCAGAGTCGAGATATAGCCTCCTCCTCGAACACCAATCGAGGCGAGTCCTTCAATTCCGATACCCGCGCCCACATAGAGTGAAATTGATATATCAGCCTGCCCACCTGAAGGAGAGAAATCAAAGCGCTCGAAAAAGCCCTGTACTGCCATTGCCCCTTTTATACCAACCGATGCTCCGGCACCAAACTCAAAAGAGATATAGGCAGGAACCGGACCCAAGGAATACTGAAGGCTGAACTCGTATGACATCGCCAGACCAACAGAAGCCTGCGCCCCACCCTTCCAATTCTTGTTGCCAATATCCCACTCTGCAAATAATCCAGCACCCGCGCTCCAGCCAAACTTGAGAGCGCTTGAAACATCCATAAGACCCGTGCCGGTAAAAGGCCCGCAACAAGTTCGTGCATCCTTATAGTTTTGAACAGATTGGTCGCACTTCTCGTTCATTTTTTTCCACTGTTCTTTAATGGATTTGCGTGGTTGCTTTTTACACCCATCAGGATCAAATCTGCCGTCTTTTCGCGCATAAAGCGTGCTACCGGTACCGAAGCCTATTGCGGCGTATCCCGCTGGATCGAAAGAGTAGGTAAAAGGCAGAACAGGAGCCCACAGCTTTACTGAGAGCCCTCCGATTAATGGAACACCTGCAGGGACAACGATTTTTAAATCATTATTACCTCCTGCAACATCTTTTAATGTTCCGCTTGAAAAAAACGGTACCTGTTGATTATCGCCACTTGAAGGCTTTTCTATAACTCCATTCACAGATCTAAAGCTAGGAGTCATCTTTGTTGTTACGCCATCTTGCGTTGCTCGAATTTCGATAGCTTTATTGGCTTCAAGCTCCCACGAATTCCAGTCATCACGGTAGAGCAAATCAGCATGGCTAAGAGTTACTTCTGCGATTCCATTTTGTGGAGTAACTTCTTGTTCTTGCCATCGCTTTCCTTTATGCCAATAGCCAAGCTTGACCTTACTTGAAGAAGTTGTAGCAAACTTTATGCCCACACTATGGCTTTCACGATTACCTGGAAGAACAGCGAAGTCCATGTCTTTTGAATACTGGATATCAAAGTCGTTGAAGCTAGCTTTACGAAAGTAGGGCTTTTCGTTGAGGGGCTGACTTGCAACCTGCACTACATCGGCTCCGCTTAAACGCGCCATACCCGTCTCATATACGCGATATCCATCTTTTGCAACCAAGAGGCTTGCCCAACATGCAAAATCTCCCCAGCCGTATCGATCGGTTTCAGCGAAGTCGTGCAGGTCGATAACGAGCGTTCCGTCTTTGTCGGTCACACCCGAAAAGGCTTTATTAGTTGCATACGAAGTAAGGGTAATTTTTGCACCTTCAAGAGGAACGATTATGTTCTTCTCTGGTTGAGATTTTTCGGCATCGTAGGCTACTATACCCGCCTCCCAACGCGCGACAACCCTTACTTCCCATGAAATACCGCCCGTTTCATCAGCATAAGCATAGGTAATAGTGTTTTATCAACGAAGACTCCCAAGACCGCTACGATACCTGTAGCGCTTAAGCCTAAAAACCCTCGGCGCGAAAGTGATTGCTGAGATAGATCCTCTGATATGTGCTGTTTCACTATCAACCCCCAAAATAGTTGCAGCGGAAAAGGAGGACATGATTATAGCAGAGCCTTACACGTAGATACGCACTTTATTAATCACGAGTGTGAATTCTTAGCACCTCTAGAGAAGATCATCGGGGTCGACATCAACCGCAACATTCACGTTTGGCTGCGTTTTTCGCTTTCTGAAAATAGGTGTAAGCATCTGCGAAATATTAGCCGATTCGGGTGCGCGAACAACAATGTGATAACGAAACGTATCTCGCAGTTTGGCCAATACGCAGGGCACGGCAGGATAGGCAATCCAATCGCTACCACCCTGTTCAGAGATAAAACGATCTATGTGCGTAAATATCTCTTGGGCGTGCGATTTAACCTCATATTCATTTTTGCCCCATACCAAAACATTTGCCAAACGCTTATAGGGAGGGTATCCCAGCTCTTTGCGCTTAGGAAGCTCGCTTCGTAAAAACTGGGCACGATCATAGGCGGCGGCAGCACGTATCGCAGCTGCGTCAGCAAGATATGTTTGGACAATTACTTTACCCGGCAGATGAGCCCTTCCCGCACGACCAGCCACCTGCTCAATTAAATCAAAAGTACGCTCGGCGCTTCTGAAATCGGGGAGCTTAAGAATTGTATCGGCATTAATAACTCCTACGAGCGTTACATCGTCATAATCAAGCCCTTTAGCAATCATTTGAGTTCCCAGCAACACTGCAGGGCCTGGCTCTCCGAACTCTTCAAGAAGACGTTGATGAGATCCTTTTCGCGACGTGGTGTCGGCATCCATGCGAATAATCTTCGTTTCATAATCGCTCAACCTTGCAACGAGCTCTGCCTCAACCCGCTGCGTTCCAGCACCAAACTTCTGGAGATACGGGCTTCCACATTGTGGGCAGCTGGCCGGTGATTGCTCTTTGTGTCCGCAATGATGACATACCAGCGTATTTCCGCGCTCATGATACGTTAACGAAAGAGCACACGAGGGACACTCCGGAACAAAGCCGCAATTACGACAAAGCAAAAATCGCGCAAAGCCGCGTTGGTTCAAAAGCAGTACAGCCTTTTGACCTGCCTCTATGCAATCGCATAATGCAGCAACAAGTTTCGGAGAAAACATAGATCGATTACCGCTACCAAAGACCTTGGCCATGTCTACTACTTCGATTGCAGGCATCTCTTTGCCATTCACACGATCAGGCAAAACCGCATGATGCCAGTTCTCTTTTTTGGCTGCTTTATACAAAGCCTCTATGGAAGGAGTTGCAGAACCGAGTACGAGCGTTGCATGACGCTTGTGAACCATCCATTCTGCGACATCTCGCGATACATAGCGAGGGGCACTATCTTGCTTATACGAGCCCTCGTGCTCTTCATCAATCACTATTAGGCCAAGATTTTTTATGGGCGTAAACAGGGCACTTCGAGCTCCTACCACCACCCGCGCATCGCCGACTTTAATTCTATCCCACTGATCATAGCGCTCGCCTTGACTCATGCGAGAGTGCATAACAGCAATCGTGTCTCCAAAGCGCCCCCTAAAACGAGCTACGGTTTGAGGAGTGAGCGATATTTCGGGAACAAGAACAATAGCCCCTTGTTCCTCGGATAGCGCCTTCTCGATAGCCTGCAGATACACTTCCGTTTTACCCGAACCCGTTACTCCATCAACGAGAATTACCTCACCGCAAGCTCTGTCTTGTGCCTCATTGATACAGACAAGCACTTCGTTTTGTCCGCTTGTTAGCTGTGGCTTTTTTGAGGGAGTAAACTGTGAAGAACAGCTTGACTCACTTCCGCGCATACGACGGCGACGCGTAATCGAAATTGCCCCTTTACCCTCAAGGGTCTTAAGCGTGCTAGAAATGGCCCCGAATTCAACCGCAAGCTCGACCACTTTAAGATCGCCAGATTCTAAGGCTTCCAAAATTGCTTTTTGCTTCACTGCATGTGGCTTTGGCACAAACTCACATGTTTCATTAAGGTTAACCCACCGATCATCAACAGCACCAACCTGGGGCTCCTCAATCCTCCACTGCTTGTTACTGCGAACCATACGCGGAACCCCACCAGGAGGGGTAAACAGACGAATGCAAGCACTTAAGGGTGCAATATATCTCTCAGCCATAAATCGTGCACAAGCGGCTCCATCCTCATCGAAGTATGAGCAGGACAGAACTTCTTGAACAGCCTTTAGCTTTGAAGCGTCGATGCCCATTTCTTTGAATCGAACACTATCCTCTTCATCAACTACATCAATCTCGATGATGTAGGCGATTGCTTGTCGATAACCAAAAGGAACCAAAACCGCGCAGCCTACTTCAGCCTCAACCAAATCTTCGGGAAGCACATAGCTATAAGCTGTATCGAGCGCCTGGGTCGCTATATCTAATATGACTGATGCAATCCGCATAAAGAAGAAGTGAGCTCCCTACAGATTACAGGCAGCGCGAAGTTCTGCTACTTTATTCGTTTTCTCCCACGTAAACTCTGGCAGTTCTCGACCGAAATGCCCATAGGTAGATGTCTTTCGATAAATTGGTCTCCACAAATCGAGCTCGTCAACAATCGCCGCAGGTCTCAAATCGAATACCTCTTCGACGGCATGCAATATGCTATCTATCGATACTTGTTCGGTTCCGAAGGTTTCTACCATGAGTGATACCGGGCGTGCCATGCCAATTGCGTAGGCAATCTGCACTTCGCATCGATCCGCCAGACCTGCTGCTACCACGTTTTTCGCCACCCAGCGAGCGGCGTAGGCAGCGGAGCGATCAACCTTGGTGCAATCTTTACCCGAGAAAGAACCGCCTCCATGCCGACCCATGCCACCATAGGTATCAACGATGATTTTACGACCGGTCAAGCCCGAATCACCCATAGGCCCGCCGATCACAAAGCGTCCGGTGGGGTTGATAAGAATCTCTAAATCCTCAGAAACAGTGACAGCCTCTCGCTCAAAAACAGGCTTGATAACCTTTTCGATAAGATCATTGCGAAGGATTTCTTGGCTCACAGATTCAGCATGCTGCGACGAGATTAAAACTTTTTCAACCTGCGTTGGTCGACCATCAATATATCGAACACTCACTTGTGTTTTGCCATCTGGACGCAAATACTCAATAACGTTTGTCTTGCGCACGTTTGCAAGTTCTTCAGCAAGCCGATGGGCAAGATATATTGGCAAAGGCATCAAAGTTTTTGTCTCGTTGCAGGCATAGCCAAAAACCATACCCTGGTCGCCGGCCCCAATTTTGTCCCGTTCATCTTGTGTGATGGCGTGCTGCTCTTCGTAGGACGCATCAACTCCCAGCGCGATATCGCTGCTTTGCTCATGGATTGTATTAATTACGCCGCAGGTTTCTCCGTCAAAACCATACTTCGCGCGATTATATCCAATATCATTAATAACTCCGCGAACGATTGAAGGGACGTCAATATAGGCTTGCGTTCGAATTTCACCAGCGACAAGTACTAAGCCCGTGGTTGCAAGAACCTCACATGCACTTCGTACCGCCGAAACATCAGCTGGTTCTCCGCTTGGGGCAATATAACCAGATTCTGATAGTGCAATTTCCTTTTCGAGAATCGCATCAAGAATCGCATCAGATATCTGATCACAGACTTTATCGGGATGACCTTCTGTCACCGACTCTGAGGTGAAAAGAAAGCTAGATGAAGTAATGTTTTCTGTCATCGTGGTACTGGCTCCTTTATCTATAAGAGTTTTAGTTGGTCTTATCTTGCTTACAAAGTTCGCCCAACATGCACATGATACACTTTTCTCAGCATCATGAGCTCATGCGACTTTAGGAAAGGACGGGTATGACCAAAAACGCCGACTACACGCAAGAATACCTTGATATTATCAATGCACTTGATGGTGACATCCCAAGTCGAAGAGCGACGCAATCATATATGAGAAACTCTACGGCAATCGTACATCATGAAGTTGTTAAATCGAGCTTCGTGCCTCGTCTCTACAACGAAAAGACCTATAAAACCATGGAAGCCGTGTCCGAGAAAGCACATGCAATTCTGGAGAAAGTAATGCAGCGCTACCTTGACGATTCAGAGTATAGGAGCGTTTTCAATCTTGACCCTCGCCTCGTTGACTTAATCCTGCTTCCACGTGGCTATGATGCGCTTCTTCCTTTTGCACGAGTTGATATTTTCCTGAATGAAGATGATTACAGCGCAAAGTTTTGCGAATTTAATGCTGACGGGTCTTCGGGTATGAACGAAGACCGCGAAATCGTGAACTCTATTGTACGTTCACAAGCATTTGCTGAGTTTAGCAAGACAAACCAACTTAAACCCAGTGAGCTTTTTACGAGCTGGGTTGAAGAGTTTCTCTCTATCTATAAAAGCTATGCACATGCTGTTGAAAATCCACAAGTGGCTATCTGCGATTTTCTGGAAAATGCCGTTGTTGCAGAGTTCGAAATTTTTTGCAAGATCTTTGCTGATTATGGCGTGGAATGCGCAATATGCGACGTTCGTGATTTACGATTTGATGGCGAGCAGCTCTGTAACAAAAGCGGCGGACGCATTGATGCCATTTGGCGTCGCAGCGTTACCAACGACATCATCGACCATTGGGAAGAGTCGCAAAACCTTATCGAGGCTGTTCGTGCAGAAAAAGTTGCTCTTATTGGTAGCTTTGCGGGGCATCTCGTACACGATAAGCAAATCTTTCAAGTTCTCTTCATGGAGCAGACTCGTGCTTTTCTTACCGATGATGAAATCAAGTTTATTGAAGACACTATCCCCTACACCTGTTTTCTTGATACAAGCGAAATCGATCTGCAGCAAGTAAAAGACACTAAAGATAGGTGGATTATTAAGCCCACCGATCATTATGGAGCCGATCATGTCTATGCAGGTCGCGCAAAAACCAATCAAGAATGGACGGAGCTTATTGACCGCTTCGCAAACTCAAAAGCAGGTTTCCCCTTCATTGTGCAGGAGTATTGCATACCTTTTCAAACAAAGACCCTTGTTCCTGATATCGGTATAGAAGAAAAATCTGACCTTGAGGTAAGCACCGAGCCTCTTCTCTACAACAACCTCTCAGGGCTCTATCTCTATAACGGTCGCTTTATGGGAGTCTTCTCACGACTTGGACCGTGTCCCACAATTTCCAAAGATATGCAGGGCATCACCTCTGCTACCATCTGGGTTGATTAAATGAACGCACCGCAAGATGAGCGCACTGGCTTTTTAAGTAACCGCATTGTGCGGGCGCTCGTATCGTGTATTACCGCTCTGCTTTTAGCTGTCAGTCTCATTGGTATCGGCCTTTTTACCTGCAGCGCAGATGTTACAACACAAGCACTCAGCGAAGGCTTTAGTCGCTGGGAGGGTTCAAGCTTCACAAAGGAGCAGGTGGTTGAGGCTGCCCTCGCCACCAAAGACTACACGGTCGGATCCAACGATCGTGAGGCACTTATCAGTGAACTTGAGTCAATTTTTGGCCTGACAAATACCGAGGTTTTGCTCGATGCTGAAGCACTTGGCCACCTTGATGACGTGTTTGCGGTGGTTGACCTTGCCCGCCAAGTAATAATCATATGCATGGTAATCGCAGTCTGCTTGTGTTTTCTGATTGGCTTTGGTGCAGGTCGACACAGTCTTGGCGTGACGCTACGTGCGGCATCACTGTTGGTTATAGCACTCTTTAGCGCTCTGGCAGTGTGGTGCATCGTGGATTTCAATGGATTTTTTACCGTTCTGCATTCGCTCTTTTTTGCCGAAGGAAGCTGGCTCTTCGACGTAAACTCCCTGTTGATTCGCATGTATCCAACTCAATTCTGGATTGGCATGGGTGTGGTCTGGCTATGCACAAGCCTTCTTAGCTGCGTCATTTGTTTTATACTAGGGAAAAAGATACAAGGAAAGAAAAGGCTATAAATGACTCCATCCACCTCCACCGACAACATTCGCGTTCGCTTTGCTCCTTCACCTACGGGTATGCTTCATATCGGAGGTGCACGAACTGCAATCTATAACTGGGCTTTTGCGCGTTCTTGCGGCGGTAAGTTTATTCTACGCATCGAAGACACCGATCCTGAGCGCTCAACCGATGAAAATACCCAAATCATTTTGCGTGCTCTTCGTTGGCTTGGCCTAGACTGGGATGAAGGTCCGGAGGCTGAAGGAGCTTTTGGTCCTTATTTTCAAAGTCAGCGTACAGAAAGCTATGCAGAATTTCTCGACACTCTCATTGAGCGAGATGCGGTTTATCCCTGCTTCTGCTCAAAAGAAACATTGGATGCCAAGCGTGCCGCCGCAGAAAAGAACGAAGGTGGCTACGCGGGATACGACAGAAGCTGTCGAACTCTCGATAAAGAAGAAGCACAGAAGCGCATTGACGCAGGTGAGTCCTATGTCTGGCGCCTTAAGGTTCCTCTTGATCGGGGTGCTATTCAGTTTAACGATGCCGTTTACGGTGATGTTAGTTTCCCATCCGAAGTTATGGATGACATGATATTGGTACGGGGAGATAAAAGCCCTACGTACAACTTTGCGGTAGTGTGTGATGACGCGAGCATGCAGATTACTCATGTCATTCGCGGTGACGATCACCTATCTAACACCCCACGTCAGATTCTCATTTATGAGGCACTTGGCTTGACGCCGCCCACCTTTGCCCATTTATCTATGATTTTGGGAGCCGATGGTAAAAAACTCTCTAAACGTCACGGTGCTACCTCAGTTGAAGAGTATCGCGATCGAGGCTATCTCTCTGATGCCCTCGTAAACTTCTTAGCACTTCTCGGGTGGTCGCTTGATGGCGAAACAACTATCATCTCTCGAGACACGCTCATTAAGAATTTTTCCTTGGATCGCATCACAAAAAAGGATGCAGTATTTGATGAGACAAAGCTTGACTGGATGAACGGTGTATATATTCGCGAGCTTGGACCTGCATCTTGGGTGACCCTTAGTAAGGATTGGCTTATTGAGGCTGGCGCAGATCCTGCTGATATTGAAGCACATCCTGAGTTTTTCGAGAAGCTCTATCCGCTCGTTTCCGAGCGCTTAGTTCGACTCGACGAGATTCCTGAGAAACTTGCTTATTTCTTCTGGGGAGACACCGTCAAAATTGATGAAACGTCTGCCAAAAAGGTACTTTTAAAAGAAGGTGCACGAGCTGATGAGGCTCTTCGTGCTTGCCGGGAAGTGCTCGCAGATGAGAACATAGCTTGGGAGTGCGACCCTCTTCAAGAAGCTTGCCGCGCTCTCACTGAGCCGCTCGACATGAAGGCAAAACTTCTGTTCCAGCCTCTCCGTGTTGCTGTCTGCGGAAACATGGTTTCACCTCCTCTTTTTGAAAGTATCGAGCTCATGAGCCGCGCAGACGTGCTTGCTCGTATTGATGCGTGCCTGAAAGAAGTGTTTGGTGACTGACGAAAAGTCCAACATAGGTTCACTGCCTGAAGAGAAGCCCTCTTCTCCTGAAGCAAAAGTTCTCGTGTTGCGTGATTATTGTATCCGCCACAAAGGAGCCGATTGTGAGCGCTGCGCACTCGCCTGCCCTCACGATGCAATCACGTTCACTGATGATAATTTGCCGCAGATAGATACCGAACGCTGCACCAGCTGTGGCATTTGCTTTGGAATCTGCGACGCTTTCTCTTCTAATAAGGTAACCCTTCTCGACCTCCACGAACGTGTCAAGCATATCGCACGTATGGGCGATAAGGTATATTTCACCTGCCCCGAAAACGTTTTTCCCGGCTTCGTGCCAGCAAGTAATGTAATCGTGCTCCCCTGTTTAGCCTGCATGCCTCCCGAACTTTGGGCTCTTATATTGGCGGAGAACATCACCGTCATTATTGGCTGTGATCTTACCTATTGCATCGATTGCGAACGCGCAGGTTCTTTTGCTGAGTCCTTCTATAAACATACGACTAAGACAGCCGAAGACTGGACGAGCAAACAGCTTCGCCTGTCGAAAACTATTCCCGAGAAGAAGAACATCGTAAAAGACATCGCAAATCCCACAGGTGTTGCACGACGAAGCGCACTCACGAATTTAGTTGATGACGTAAGCGACATTGTTACCGGAAAGCGTCGCCTTCGCAATTCGGAAGTTTTACAAAACTACTTCGATAAGCGTGAAAAAAGTCGCGCAATCGCGCAGCTTAAGCTTTCCGAAGTCGAAGAGATTAACCGCTTCGCTCCTTTAGGCCATATGAAAAAGACTATGTTCCCTAAGCGCAGGATGCTCCTCGAGGCACTTAATCTCGACCCAAGTATTGCAGAAAAGGTTCCGCTCTATCTTGCCGAAATCGAGGACCCGCAATCCGAAGAGTTACGCTCTTGCGTTTCTTTGTGCCCAACAGGGGCGCTCTTTCCTAATCCAGAAACAGGAGAGATTTCTATAGAACAGCGCTATTGTATTGCCTGCGGCATCTGTATTGATAGCGTCTCTCCAGGCGTAATAAGCCTCATCGAGACTGACGCCAGCATTTTCCTAGACCCAAGTGAAGAAGAAACTAACACCATAAGCGACGACGCGAATAAGGGGTAGTGCCATGACTGAATCAGAGAACAAAAACGGGGCACCTAGCAATCCGGACAATCTGGACAACACCCAGCCCACACCTGAAGAATCTACACCAACTACCCAGGAAACCGTGAGCTCAACTGTTCCTGATCAGGCATCTGCGCCGCAGCCTGAACCAGCTACGAATCAGGTTACGCCCGCGGCGCCACCTTCGCCCTATGAAAATCCAACAGGAGCACAGGATACACCAAGTGTTTCTGCTGATGCTCAAACCAATCAAGCCACTCCGGTAGTGCCAGAGCAAAACTATCAGCCAGCTCCTCCTCAGGCGCAACAGACGTATCAGCAAGCTCCCAACCAGGCGCCACAAGGATATCCCCAAGCTCCTCCACCGCCAGGCTATCAACAGCAAGGGCAGCAGCCCTACCAGCAGGCACCTGGGTATCAACAACAAGGGCAGCAGCCTTATCGACAAGCGCCTGGGTATCAGCAGCAAGCTCCCTACCCGCAGCCTCCCTACCCTCCGCAAGCTCCGCAAAAGAAGAAGGTCTGGCCTTGGGTATTGGCAATTTGTTTAATTATCGGAGTCCTTGGTCTTGGTGGATGCGTTGGCTGTGTCACCTGCGCCGCCATCCTTGCCGAAGACAATAGCTTCGAAAGAGACGTTGAGTCCTATATTGATGAGTTCTCGTATGACGAAAACGACTACACGAGCTCCTACACCTTTAGTCTCGACGAAATTAAAGATATTAATAGCGATCTTCCGAGCACCGTTGAAAATGGTACATACAGTCTTGGAGTGTATGAGGTTGGAAAGAACAAAGATTTAGCAGCTGGGTTATATTTCCTTGAAGGAAGCCAGAGCGAAGAAGGCTCTTATATGGTGTATGAAAAAGTTGCGACTGATGAATACGAAATCAAAAGCAGTGTCGCATATTTTGGAAATTATTTTGCAGAGCTAAGCGAAGATGACATAATCGTTTTCTATAGCCCAGATAACGCAAAAATGTATCCTGCGCCAAATGAGGCTGTAGAAGTAGGCAGCCCCATTTTGAGCGGTTGTTATCGCGTTGGCACTGATATTCCCGCTGGTAGCTATACCGTAACCATCCAGTCTGACACCCCAAGTGATGCGTCTCAAGAATCAGGTGTCTATATCATGAAAGACCTCTTGTGGGACAACGATTCTTTGCTTGAAAACTACTACCTAATTGCAGGTGGGTCTCACACAATCACGGTTACCGACGGACAATATGTCGAACTTTTCGGTGCGACTATGACTCCCGTACAAGCATAACCACTGATAGTTTAGAGAGGATGTTTCCTATGAGCGACACCAACAATCTTGTTCTTCCAAAAACTGCAAGTTTTGCAGAAATCGTCGATTACTTCCAAGGCGATCGTTTTGCAACCGAGGCCGCTGGCTGTAAGATTGTTGAAGCAAGCTATGGGCGAGCAGTTTGCGAAATGGAAATTACGCCTAAGCACTTCAATGCTAACGGACAGGTCATGGGTGGTGCATTGTTTACTTTGGCAGACTACGCCCTAGCCATTGTTTGCAACGTGGGCGAAGCTCCTACGGTTGGCATCAGCAACACGATCGAGTTCTACAACACGGCCAAAGGTAAAAAGCTTATTGCTGAATGCGTCACGGATAAGTCGGGTAGAACTATTGGCTTTTACACCGTTATGATTACCGATGAACTAGGTACACAGGTTGCAAAGCTTATTTCATCCTGCTTCAGAAGATCCTAACAGATCAAACAGAAAGACTTCGATAGCTTCAAGTACTCCCTCGTTTCCTTCTAACTGAAAGTAACGCATGGGTACTTGGAGCTTTTTTGTTGCCTCAAGATAACGTGCGCTGTGCCGCCTTAGCTCACGCTGTTCAGTCTTCGTAAGAGTTATGGGCTCAACGACAAGCTTCCCACCTACCACCGAAATAGTTTTAATACCCTTCTCGTTGGCGAATGCTTTCAAACGTGCTTTCTTAAAGAAATTCCTCGCTGCTTGAGGCATCTCAGGACGACGCGTTATCGTGCTCTCAAAAAGCTCGTCGACAGCCTCAATGGTATCAGCAGAAGCAATTTTTCGATACAGAAGTACGCGTTCGTCAGTGTCGGGAATGTATTCTTCTGGTAGATAGGTGTGAGCTGGAACATTGATACTGATATCAGATAATGCGGGTGGCAAGACATCTATTGCTTTCAAATCGCCTTCGCGTGTTGCGTTTACGGCTTGCGCGAGCATTTGAGCAAATAGGTCGAATCCGACTGCACTCATATTGCCACTCTGCTCTCCGCCTAAAATGCTTCCAGCTCCTCGAATTTCAAGGTCGCGCATGGCAATTCGCATACCACTACCCAGATCCGAATGCTCATGAACAGCTGTCAGTCGCGCAGCAGCTTCTTCGGTTAGGGCCATATGCCCCGGGAACATAAAGTAGGCATAAGCCTGGGCACTTGATCGCCCAACGCGTCCCTTCAGCTGATAGAGCTGGGCTAAACCAAGACGCTGCGAGTCCTCGATAATGAGAGTATTGGTGTGCGGATTATCAATACCGCTTTCGATAATTGTTGTAGCAACCAAGACATCAAGCTCTCCAGCCGAAAAATCTTCCATAACGCGCTCGAGCTCATCTTTAGACATCTTTCCGTGCGCTACACCAACGCGTGCTTCGCCAGCAGCCTCGTTTACTCTTCGAACCGCCTCATCAATAGAGCGCACGCGATTGCTGACATAATAGATTTGACCATTGCGAGCGAGTTCTCGCCTAATCGCACCTGACACAACATCAGAATCCCACTCCCCCACAAATACCTCAACCGGGCGTCGATCATCTGGTGGGGTTAGTATGAGACTCATGTCGCGCACTCCCGAAAGCGACATCTGCATCGTGCGCGGGATAGGCGTTGCGGAAAGAGTAAGGACATCTATCGATTCACGCAGGTTTTTCAGTTGTTCCTTATGTCCTACACCGAAACGCTGCTCTTCATCGATTACCACCAATCCAAGATTGTGAGGATTTACATCACGAGAGAGCAAGCGATGTGTTCCAATAAGCACCTGCACTTCACCTTCCGCAAAACCCTCGAGCGTCTTGCGTTGCTGGGCTTCGGTCCTAAAGCGCGACATAACCTCAACCTTGACCCCAAATGGCTCAAATCGATCCTTGAAATTGGTGTAATGCTGTTGGGCAAGAATGGTTGTCGGACACAAAACCATTACCTGCTTTTTATCTTGGGTTGCTTTAAATGCTGCACGGAGAGCAACTTCGGTTTTACCGAATCCCACATCACCGCAGACCAGACGATCCATAGGCTTTGCAGATTGCATATCTGCTTTCACGTCGGCGATTGCAGCTAGCTGATCGGGGGTTTCTTGGTAGGGGAAGGAATCTTCCATTACTCTTTGCTCTGGAGTGTCGGGAGAGTAGCGATAGCCTTGCGTTGCAGCTCGTCTCGCATATACATCGACCAGGTCGAAAGCAAGCTTCTTAGTGGCTTTTCGCGCACGTGCCATCGCTCGCGACCAATCCGCGGTGTTGAGGCGAGTTAACCTTGGGCTGGAACCTTCCGGACCAACGAAGCGTGTGACTCGATCAAGCTGCTCAACAGGGACATAGAGCTTGTCGCCTTCAGAATACTCAAGCAAGAGATATTCTCGAGACTTGCCCTCGATATCTTGTTTGACCAGCTCTCTGAAGAAGGCAACGCCATGAGCTGCATGCACAACGTAATCGCCCGGCTTGTAAGGAAAGGTTAAGTCAGTGATGTCGACGCGCTTGCCTTTGCGAAGCGATGCCGCCCCTTGTGCATCGGAAATCGAAACGAGTGCCAATTTTGCTTTCGGGATAATCATTCCCAAGGGTATATCGATATCAACCAGATTGACCACTTTTCGCTTCAGGACAATGTTGGTATTCGTTCCGACATCACTAAGTTCAACAATAGGTAAATTTCGATCGACGAGCTCAAAACGTAAATCGTGTCTCGCGCGGAAGCTTGGAATTGCAAAAAGTACGGTGTAGTCTGCCTCGATAAGGGATCTAAGCTTTCCGAAGAGCTTCTCTTCGTTTCCTGAAACTTCAACACGCTTCACGGGTAAATCCTCATCAACTTGCCCACCTACCTGCATAATTGATGCATAGGTTGCTCGCTGATTACTGCCGAAGTTTAAGTCTGTTGCTGGTAGATAAAGCCCCTCTGCAGAAATACTTGAACCCTTAGCTCGATCAAGAACCTCGTCATAGGCATGACTGGCGTCGTCGAAAAGCGAGCGTGGCTCAAGGAGCACCGTAAGGGTATCTGGGTTGAGGTAATCTCCCAAACTTTCAGTTGTCGCATACAGATAAGGCAGAAGAGCATCGGCACCGTCGAATCGCAAGCCCCCTTCAAGGTTTTCGAAAAACTTGCGTAGCACTGGATTGCTTTTTGAGGGATTAGCCAAAATTTCTCGTGCACGCTTAGCCCCTCGCGTAGAAAGGATAAACTCCTTGACTGGATACACTCTGACCTCGTCGAGAGCTGAAATTGTTTGACCCGTAGAAGGTATAATTCGTCGTATTTCTTCCAGCTCATCACCAAAAAAATCGAGTCGAATAGGATAGCTGAGGTTTCCTGGATGGACATCTATGACGCCTCCGCGAATGCAGAAACTGCCAGGGCCTTCAAGTTCGCCCGTGTTCTCATATCCTTTTTCTTCTAAGGACAACAAACAGGTCTTGAAATCGCTGACATTGGCATTTCCCATATCAGCGAGCTCTTCGCCAGCCTTAAAATAAAGCGGCTTGAAAGCTTGTGCGCCTGCAGGGGGAAGCATTCGAATCAGAGATTGGGCTGATGCCACCACCAAAAGGGGTTCACTCTGAACCAGTGCATCGATCGCTTCCATGCGACAAGCTACTTCGCGCGGCTTGCTTGCTTTTGGCGTGAAGGGATAATCGCTACGCGTAAAATAACGCAACACGCGCTCTTCTCCTACATAAGCAGAAAGGTTTCGAGCAAAGGTATCTGCCGCTTCTTCACCTGCGATCACAACGAGAGTAGGTCGGGGATTGCGCGCAAATGTTGCTGCCACCAAGAAAGGGCGTGCTGAGGAAGCTACGCCCAGGGCAGCATCATCGCTCGCGTCCAGCTTGAGCCAAAAGGCGTCAAGACTCTGCGATTTCTCTAAGGTGGATGTTAGGGCATCTATCAACATAACGGGTGCTCATTGTACTACATGCATCGCGTGATGCTAGTGAGCGCATGTAGTTTCGTCATGTAAACGCCGCAGCTCTCAAAAAGCGCGATCAATGCTGTTTTGTACGACGAAGTACTATGTAGATGCTTTCTGCTTGGTTTCTACAGGCCCGCGCAAAATCGGTTTTGAGCTCTTCATTCAGTACGAAATTGCGGTAGCTTACGCTTGTAGATACCCGCGGGAGCTTTTTAGCTGCCAGTAGGACTCACAGCGCTGCGTTATACCAGGTGGGAATACTCTCAGCAAATCCAGGGAGTTAGCTATCGCAGTTTCGTACTTTGAGTCTTCAGGTATTTCAGTTTTCAGCACATCCTCAGGTCGTGTAATTATTCTCACTCTTACTTTGAGTCTCCCGTTATTTCAGTTTTCAGCGCATCCTCAGGTCGTGTAATTGTTGCCACGCCCGCCTACTCAATCTACATTTGCGTTTGAGAACGTTTTAAGGCACGAAAGCGGTCCCGCTTGCAAGTTTTCGGAAAGATTAATGCTACCACCAGGCATTACTCCGCCGACCTTCTCTTGAGAACAGCGTGAACCTCTTCGTATAGCCAAGAAATTGCAAGTGAAAGCACTTTCGTACCAAAATCACGCGTAATTGTCTTATCTAGTTAGCAGGCAAGATTTGCTATCCGGGTAGGAGTCTATTTACGAGCGGAGTTTGATATCCTGGAATGATACAAAGTCAGGAGAAATAATGCGAAGAACGAAGGAATAGGCGGAATCAGGCATATCCTGAGTTGATACGAGGAGGAGAAATGGCTCGCGAATCGAAAAAGGACAAGGAAGCTCGTGCACTTGCAGTAGCTGAGCGCATGAACTCATACTACGGAGAAGCCGAGTGCGCTCTAGTGTATGGAGGCGATCCGTTCAGACTCTTGATTGCTGTTCTTTTGTCTGCGCAAACGACCGACAAGGGAGTAAACAAGGTCACACCTGAACTCTGGAGACGCTACCCCACTCCAGCAGATTTAGCCCACGCCAATCCACTTGATGTCGAAGAAATACTTCATTCCATCGGCTTTTATCGTAACAAGGCCGCTAACAGTATCGCCTGCGCCCAGATGATTCTATCCGACTATGGCGGCGAAGTTCCGCAGACAATGGAAGAGCTGCAAAAGCTTCCTGGAGTTGGTAGAAAAACCGCCAATATTGTACTGAATGAGGGTTTTGGAATTGTCGAAGGCATCGCGGTGGACACTCACGTATTTCGCATTGCTCATCTTCTTAAGTTCTCTAGCGCAAAAACTGCGGACCAAACAGAACGCGATTTACTAGCTTTATACCCACGTTCTTGGTGGGGGCCAATCAATCATCAATGGGTCTTATTTGGTCGCGAATTTTGTATAGCTCGCCGTCCAAAATGTGACGATTGCTTTATCAACGACCTTTGTCCAAGTGCGCGTCTTTAGCAACCTACAGCGCAGCTAACGAAACAGTGGCTACAGTGTTGTGCCGTGAAGCTGGTGTTTCCAGCTTGCATCAACGATACGTCCATCCGCTTTCACACGAACCACTACCCCAGCACCAACAAGCTCTGCGAGAACCGTGTCGACCAAGCGAGGCAAGGCTTCATACACTTTTTGCGTTAAGCCAATAGTTAGATCTGCCGGACTTGAGTTTTCTATCTGCATGCCAAGGCCGACACCTTGAGCCTCGTATCCTTTGAGAGCTGCTGCATCAAATAAATCTACAAGTTTCATATCGTGCAAAGATTGCATTGCATTTGTGTGTCGCGCCATATCTTCTGGCTTAAAGCGAAATATTGTACCTGGCTGCTCCCCTGTTCCATCAAGGGCATCAACCGAAATCAACAAATCGTATTCGTTCACATAAGAAAGCATAGTAAGACTCATGCAGCCCACATCATAGATATCAAGCTGGTCAGAAAAATCATACGTAGAAGTGAGCTCTTCATACACGGCTGTTCCGAGGCCATCATCTAACATGAGCTTATTCCCGACGCAAATAAGAGCGATTTTCATGAATCTTGCCTAATCTATCCGAGCGTCGGTCTCACAACGAGGTTGTAATACGTTGCCCAGGCAAGCATCGCAATACCGAGTATCACGCAAACAATTGCCCAGATTTTTTCACGCTTCAAATATTGCTCTTTGCTCATGCCCTTTTGATCAATGGCGCGATGAGCGGCGTAGGGCTGCGACAGGATTGCAAACACAACGGTTCCAATCGCCAAACTGAGCACCAAAACTAGCGCAACCACAAAGGCAAGAACCGTTTGCTGCGTATAAGCTGCATACAGCGCATTATCAGCGAAAAGCCACAGGGGATAAAACAGTATCGTAGCCCAAATTCCGTGCGCGGGTCCCCAAACAGGAGGCACGAATAAGGCACCAATATTAAGGCGAGGGATTCCCTTCATGAATTCGTCTTCACGTTTAATTTGCTCATCGGTCAGCTCGGCCACAGCAACATCCTTTGAACGATTCGATATTTCGGCATATTTGCGCATGCTCAGAAACTACTCCTGCACTTTAGTTCCTAGTCATTATAGACGAGCAGGTCCTTATACGTGCTTTCGCGTCTTCCGAAAACGGTTTGCGGACACAAGACCTAGACAAAGAGCAATAATAAGACTGAGGCCGGAAATAAACGCGCCCTGTACGAGCCCCGGTGTTTGATAGTTGAGTTCTATTTTGTTTTCACCTTCGTATACAGAAATAAGCATGAGCGCGTTGTCGCAGACACCACGTATCTCAACTGGCTCTCCGTTTACGCTCGCACTCCAGCCGGGTGCGTTAGGGATGCTTAATACGAGCTGCGAATCATCTTCTGCGAAATAAGTCCCACTCACATGCCCGTCCTCAACAATTTCGGGATTAAACTCGTTCTCCTTGAGCTGATTGATAGCTGCCTCAAAGGCTTTCATGTCGAAGTAGTAGAACACCGGCTCGGCTAAAACAATAGGCTCGATTTCTAGACCTGTCTTTTCGTTAATCCCCACTTCAGGAGTTAGCATGACCTCATGCACGCTGCTTTCATCAGTGAGTTCACCAATTGCGTGGATAGCATGTTGAAAGCGCCAGTTCTCTCTGTATTCTCGTGTATTGTCCACAGTTACCCTTACAGCAACATCTTCAAGCGGCTTAATATAAAATGATGCAAAGCTTTCTGGGGGCACCTCAATACTCCAACACTTCTCGTCTACGTCATCCACTATTAGCTGTGCTTGCGCTGGCAGGTAGCATGCAACCTCATCTCCTACGAAGGCACTAACAAGAGCATTTTGCCTGTCAAAGGGGTTGTCGTACGTCGAAAGGTTTAGCGTGATCGCTGCTTCATCAACCTCATAGCCAATACTCAAGGCATAAGGGTTTTCATAAAAGCTATCACCGATGCTTGTTTGCGGCAAACCTGTTTCTTGAAACCCAATTGGCGCTTCCGGAGCAGATACATATTTCACGCCAAGCAACGAATCACTTGGCAAAATAGGCTCGATAAAGCGTACCGAGAACTCACCTTCGTTGCTGTAACCCAGAGCATTCAAAAAGCCGATAGCAGAATAATTACCCGTTGATGCATAGGAAGATATTTGTATATACCCGCTCGACAAGCCTTCATTGAGCGTAGCCGGCTCTTCCCGGATGTGTGTTTTTTCTTCTCGATACCACGAGCTGTCATACGACTCGAGCAGGTCTTGCTGCTGCTTACTCTCCTGAACATACGCATCATGATAGTCCTGCGTGTAGCCAATATAGAACTGCTGCCACTCTTTATGCAGAAGCGAGGATTGTTCGACAACAACCAATACAACTAACGCAGTACAGGCAAGTGAACGAGCGAATTCCGAATCAGCGCGCTTGATATAGATTGCACACGCAATGCCACACAACAGGGCAGATCCGCTCGTTATCGCAAGATTGCTCGGGAATACCAGGCCACCAACGATAAGTAGAAACACAGCTACTGCGATAACACTCGCAATTGCGCGTCCGAGCTCTCCTAGCTTCACCTCGCCCTCTTGCATTTTCTTGAATACGTAAGCCGCGGCGAAAATAGACACAAACACAAAGAGCCAAGCTACACGCGAATAAAAACCAAAAGGAGCTTTAAAGCCACACCAAATAAAGTAGAGATAATTGTTCCAGGCGCTCATCACCATGATGAGCAGAAATATCGCTAGCGCAAGCTTGATGCGTAGCGGAATAGCACGGGTAAAGAAAAACGTCATGAGCAAAACCATAACGGTCGTGCCTGAGAAGAATTGGGGTGTCACGCCACCACGCTGATTGCCGTAGAAGAAACACGACAGCAATTCAAAAAAGCTTGCGTGTCCGACAAAGCTAAAGATGAAAGAAGCAAGAACAACAAGGGCTGCGACTGAAGCTACAATGATGCATTTTGTTTTGACGGAAAGCCGATTGGAAGCAAAAAGAACTATCATCGCGATAGCCACCGGAATAATAATTGCTAAGGCAGTGATGCTTTTCCACGAGAAGCCTTCTCCTAGAGATGTTCCGCCACTTGTCATCATCGCCATGATAGCTGGGAGGAATACAATCATTGAAAGTCCAAGCGCCAGAACAATTATCCCTACGTAACGTAGATATTTTTTGAACACTTCTTTTCGTGAGAGCTCCCTCTCATCGACGTGGTAGAGATAAAGCTCTAACGAAATAAGGAGAATCGAAAAGAGGAACAGCATGTAGGCGGTATACCAGCAGGTGATAACAGCAATGGTGAGAGAAATTAAAAGGAGTCTCCAGGAACCTTTCTTCACAAATGAATAGAGCCCATAGGCAATGAGCGGCAACAAGATAAGTGCATCAAGCCACAAAATATTTCGTGTTTGAATGATGGTCCACATCGAAAAGGTAAAACAGATTCCTAACGCAAGAGCCACTCCACGGTTGAGTCCAAAGCGGCGACGCAGATAAAAGACCATGCTGAGGCTGATGCAGGCAAGCTTGAGCATGGTAACTAGGGTAACGAAATCTGTTAGGTGATTCTCATCGAAAAAGACGAGCAGCAAGGTAAAGGGGCTCGTTAAATAGTAGGCAAATAGTCCCCACATATTAGTACCAAGCGATTGCGTCAAAGAATAGAAGAGGCTATTTTCTCCCTGCAATACTCCCTGATACCACGCATAAAAATCGATATACTGAATGCGCAAATCTTCGGAGAGAATAGACTGATCGCCAAAAGGGTGAATACCTGTAACAGCCATCGCGAACACAAACATAGCGAGCGGGATACAAAAAACAAGCAACCAATATCCCACGCGCCCTAAAGCTCGTGTAATCGTCATGAACACAACCTCGGGCAGGCGCTCGTTTTAGACAAAATGCTACGAATTGACATTCGAGTCCTTCACGATGAAGAGTGGTCGACGCTTAGTCTCGAGATAACCTTTCGCAAGATACTGTCCGACTACGCCTAAGCAAAAGAGCTGCAAGCCTCCCACAAAAAGCACCAGACAAGCAAGCGATGGCCAGCCAGAAACAGGATCTCCGAAAGCGAGGGTTTTGACTACAATAACCAGCATAATTATGAGCGAGATGAAAAACAGAGCAAAGCCCAACACCGATGCCATAACAAGTGGAGTGGTCGAAAATGCCGTGAACCCATCCATCGAATAGCGGAAAAGAGAAAAGAAACTCCACTTAGAAGAGCCATTAGCGCGGTCGACGTTCTCATATCCAAGCCACTTTGTTTCAAAACCGACCCAAGAAAATATTCCTTTTGAGAAGCGGTTGTACTCGGTAACCGAGACAATCGCATCAACCATCTGGCGTTTCATGAGGCGAAAATCACGCATGCCATCGCGAAAATCAACATCAGATATCTTGTTGATAAGCTTGTAAAACAGTCGTGCAAACCATGAACGCACGGGAGGCTCTCCGGTGCGAGTGCTTCGGTAGGTTGCCACATTGTCGCAATCGTCTGCAAGCAGCATGTCATACATTTGCGGAAGGAGCGAAGGCGGGTCTTGCATGTCGGCGTCCATTGTAGCTACAAAATCTCCTCGCGCATTGCAAAGACCAGCATACAGGGCTGCTTCTTTACCAAAATTTCGCGAAAAACTGATGTAGCGAACACTAATCAAGCCTTCGTATTGGTTTGCGGCAACAAGCTTTTTTATATTTTTTAAAGTATCATCTTTGGACCCATCATCAATAAATAGGATCTCGAAGATAATATCGTGGTGGTATGTTGCCATATAGAGTGCTTGTTCCTTGAATTCATCAAAGAACAGCGACACGTTTTGACCCTCGTTATAACACGGCACAACAGCCGACAACAGTGGCATGTAAACCTCTCATTAGTACTTGGACTTTGCCTAATCAGGCATGAAAACTATACCATAAGTAGAGAAACCGTAGGCTCCTCGTTGCTTTCTGTGCTACGAGCTGTGCTAGCATCTAATCATCTGTTGGGAAGGCTCATGAAGGGACGTGTAATGAAAATCCTTGCCATTGCAGGTTCGCTGCGTAAAGACAGCTACAATCTACAACTTGCGAAGATTACTCAAAAGCTCGTGAAGGAACTCGACCCCTCAATCGAATTTCGAATTCTTGATTGGTCGGAAGTTCCCCTCTTTAATCAAGACATCGAATTCCCTGCTCCAGAAGCTGTCGCAAAGGCTCGCGATGCGGTTTTAGAAGCAGACGGAATTTGGTTTTTTACCCCAGAGTACAATCACGCAATGCCGGGCGTCCTCAAAAATCTTATCGACTGGCTATCTCGACCTGTGAGTAACGAGCAAATGCAGGTGCTCGATGAAAAGCCCGCAGCATTCAGTGGGGTGAGCCCAGGCATGGGCGGCACCATCCAGTCACAAGATGCTCTCGTGCCGCTTCTGAGTTTTTTGGGCATGAACATCATGGGAGTCCCCCGCTTTAGCGTTTCGCATATAGCTGAGCAAACCGACGAGAATGGCAAGCTCACACTGAAATACTCAATGTCTTATCTTGAGCGGCAAGCGAAGGCCTTCATAGAATACATCGAGAAATTCGGTTAGGCTTTTTGCAGGCCCGCAATCTCAACTGAAAACTTCGTTTAAACCTAGATACGGCCTTCGTACAACAATTTTTTTGAGGTTTATAGCATTTTTCGGTACACATTGGGCTTAGTCCGGAATATTCCTACTTGCTACCTTAGTCTCATTGAAGGTGATCTGGCCTTTTTGTGAGAGCTAGCAACCTGCACGCACTGATACGGTGAATCCTCGACGTGAAAATCCGGACTAAGGAACATCTCTTCCAAAAACCCTACCCGTCGCCAAAAAAACTAAACCATGACCTAAGTCTTAGCGAGGCTCTAGGTTTTTTAAGCCGACTTTTAGAGAAACACGTAGTGATGCTTAGACCAATCTTGACACACTCAACCAAATTCCCAGCGTACCGCGCAAAAAAGGGATCCGATTGATCAGATCCCTTTTAAGGCTAGATTAGTCAACTAAGAAGTGACTTGTTGTTGCAATTAGTGATTATCTACCGAGTAATCCTCGCCGTCGATGACATGCTTGTCAGGATCATAGGTAAGTCCACCATGCTCCTTGCGGAACAACATAAGTTTCGTTGGAGCAAGACCCTCAACGTTTGCAAGGTAGATATGAATGAACATGAATGCAATGAATACATACATCAAGAAGTAATGGATGATACGCATCGACATTGCGCCGCCAACGAGCTCGACTCCTGCTGCAAAGGGCGGAGCACCTGCAGTAACACTCCAAAGGGCAAACCCGGTGTATGCCATAACAAGAATCAAAACTGGAACGAGTACATATGTGATCTTTTGAGGAACACCCAACTTAGCTGAAAGAGGATGATCCTTCTTGATGAAGAGATAGTACTTGATCCAAGCGCCAGCCTGGTGGCGATTGTCTTTCTGAGGCAACCAAGTCTTGTAGTCGGTGACTGTTTTGCGAGTACCGCCCGTAGGAGCTGATTTTACAAAGAAAGCAAGAATGACGCGAACGATGCAATTGATTGTGAGAACAATACCGCAGAAGATATGCACGCCACGAACAATGCCCATGAATCCCTCAAAGAAAGGATAATGAATGCAAAAACCGGTAATGATCAAGAGAATCATGCAAATGAGGTTAATCCAGTGAGTGATGACAAAAGGCAGTGGATGTGCCTCACGATAATGTGCTAAATGTGCCATCTTACTTCACCCCCCAAGGGCTCGTGATTGTCTCGAACTTTTTGCCAGTTGAAGGCTCGGTAACATGAACAGCACAGGCAGTACAAGGATCGAAGCTGTGTACTGTTCTGAGTGCATTGATGGGCTTTTCGATATCGCCTACAGGGATACCGATAAGTGCTTCTTCCATCGGGCCAGCATTGCCTTGCTCATCATGAGGAGCAATGTTCCAGGTGGTTGGGATGATGATTTGATAGCCATCAATTTTGCCATCGGTAACAGTCTCTGAGTGATAGAGCGCACCACGAGGAGCTTCCCAGAAACCAGTACCGCTACCAGTAATGCTTGAAGGCTTGCGGAAGTACTCTGAATCGCCACCTTTGATAGCTTCAATGAGTTCTGCAATCCACTCTTTCATGAGACCAGCAATATAGAGAGTCTCGATTTGACGTACGGCGGTACGACCGAGAGTAGATTGAGCAACAGAAACCTGACCTGCAGCACCCAAGGCCTCAAGTAAGCCATTGACTTGCTCGACAATAAAGGGAACGTTGCGCTTATACGCAGCAAGAACACGAGAGAGACCGCCAGCTTCCATAGACTTACCATCGTAAGCAGGAGCCTTACACCAGGTGTAACGATCTTCAACATTGTACTCGGTAAACTCTGGCTCGGTAACAAAGTACGGAGAAGTATAAGTATCTGCACCCTTGTACCAAGAGTGTCCAACGTACTCGGTGATGCTACTTTCGTTAACATCTGAGATGTTGAGGTTTTCATCAAGAACACCAGCAGGAAGATAGCGATTGTTCATCTCCATGCTTTCGTCCTCGAATACACCCCATGATACGTAGCGACCAACACCCTTACCCCAGTTTAGCGCGTCAAGGTAATAGGGAGCGATAGCCAAAGTATCAGGAATCATAGTGCTTTCTACCCAGTCGTATATCTCGTTAGCCAAAGCCCAAATCTCATCGAGTTTCTCCTGCGTAGGAACGAAGGTGATACCACCAGGGATCAAGGTCATGACGTGAGGCATTTTACCGCCAAGGATTGCAGAAATCTGCGAAGCCTTAGCCTGGATGTCGAGAGCCTCGAGGTAGTGTGAGGTGCAAATAAGATCGAGCTCGGGAGGAAGTTGATATCCTTCACCGTCTTCTGCATCAAACCAGTTACCTGAGAAAATTGAAAGCTGTCCGTTATCGGCAAACTTGGTCAAACGCTCTGACAAAGCGCGGAAATCGGTGTTAGTTGAAGTGCCTGCAGCAACAGCTAAGTCATGGGCATCTTCTGGATCAGCTTTCAAAGCATTCAGCGGATTGACATAGTCAAGTGCTGCCAAATTGTAGAACCACAAAATGTTTGAGTGTAAGAACTGTGCAGCCTCCAACATATTACGCAGGATACGCGCATTGTTAGAAATAGTGATGCCATATGCTTTTTCACCAGCGATTGTTGCTGCATGTGCATGAGAAATTGGGCACACGCCGCAGATACGCTGAACGATTTGAGCGGCATCTTCTGGGGTCCGGTCTTGAACGATCAATTCCATACCACGGAAACATCCACCGGAAACCCAAGCATCTTTGACCTTACCACCCTCAACTTCCATCTCTACGCGGAGATGTCCTTCGATACGTGTAATTGGGTCGATAATTGAGCGAGTCATTTAAGCCTTACCCCCCTTCGAATCATCATCATTGACGACTACGTCGTATTGTCCGATTGATTGATCGGGATGTTTTTGATCCCAATTGCGAACCTTCTCAAAGTCGGCTCCGCCATCCATGCGCCCGGAAACCTTCATGCCAAAGCCATGAATAATCAAAGCTGCAGCAACAAGCCCGACAACCGCAAGCGCAATAGTGCCCGGCTGGAACACGAAGTCTCCGAGACGTAAATCGCGATGACGCTTGAAGAATGGCGTGTTAACCTCAACCCAGTTATCACCAGGATTGCGTGGGTTGGCCTCACAGCAACCAATACAAGGAGCACCAGAGTTAACGCACCAGCTCTGTCGATCGTTCCAACGAACAACAGGACAGTTTGCTTTCGTCTGAGGTCCACGGCATCCAACTGGATACAAACAATAGCCCAGAGCCTCTTCTTTACTACCAAACTCATATACGAACTCGCCATTCTCAAAATGACCGCGACGCTCGCAGTTATCATGAATGGTTTGATCGAAGATAAGAGAAGGTTTTCCGTCGCCATTAAGAGCAGGCAATTGCTGCATCATGACAACATCAACAAGCACGGTAGTCAACCACTCAGGGTTGGCAGGGCAACCAGGAACATTAATGACAGGAACGCTGATGCCAGCCTTTTCCAGATACTGCTGCACGCCCATAGCTCCAGCAGGATTCGGATAAGCAGCCATCCAACCTCCGTTGACCGCACAGGAACCAAGAGCAACTACGCCATTAGCGTGTTCTGCTGCATGAGCCAAGTGATAGCCTCCGGTCTTGCTTACGCCTTCGGCGTTGCCGACGCGTAATGCTTCGCCATCCCAGCCTTCCAGTACACCGCCCTCGTACACGAGGATGTAGTTTCCGGCTTCGATGGTTGCGTCTTTTGCTTGCTCGATCGAATGACCTGCGCCAGCAGATAGAGTTTCACAGTAGTTCAGTGAAATCATCTCCAAAATAATGGTTGCTGGATCAGGACTTGTGACCTGGGCAAAAGACTCGGTACAGCCAGTGCAGGACGCTCCCTCAATCCAAATTACTGGATAGAGATTACCCTCAGTTGCTCCAATGATGGAAGATTCGAGAGCTTGAGCAACCTTTGGAGCCGTAAGATACGACACTCCGGCAGCAGCTGCGATGGTACCACAGAGTTTCATGAAATCACGACGGGTAACCCCGCGAGATTCAAGTGTGTCATAAAACCCTGAGATAGTGGCCTCTTTTACCATGTGTACACCTCCTCAGGTGTTCTCGTCTTGTAACAGATAGGGCTATTGTGCCTGATTTGAGCATAATTGATCTGAGTCGTGCATTTAAAGTGGAGGAAAACCGGGGCAAATGGTCACAAATTGTTACACCATTATTAGTTCGTAACAATTCATTACCCAAAAACGTGAATATGGCTATCAGCATAAGTAAAAACAAAGAGAAATCACAAAAGAAAAACCCACACAAGAAACGACATGTGGGTTCTTCTCTACTATCTGTGGTGTAGCGAAAACTCGTTCACCACAAGGGGTGCTGAGTCTTGCTAGAAACTGCTACTTAGTAGTTCTCGCAACGAATCTCGAAATGCGCGCGTGGGTGAGCACAAACCGGACATTCTTCGGGAGCCTCGGTTCCTACATGAATGTGTCCGCAGTTATTGCACTTCCAAGCATAGACCTCGCCACGCTTAAAGACCTCGCCCGCATTGATACGCTCGATAAGTTTGCGATAGCGTGCTTCATGCTCTTTTTCGACACCAGCAACACCATCAAACGAATCTGCTAGCTCGATAAACCCTTCTTCGCGAGCAACTTTTGCAAACTCGGCATACATCTCAGTCCACTCTTCGTTTTCGCCGGCAGCTGCATCTGCCAGGTTGTCGAGCGTGGTTGGCATAGCTCCTCCGTGAAGCGCCTTGAACCAGAGTTTTGCGTGCTCAGCCTCATTTTTAGCAGTCTCTAGGAAAATGTTTTGAATCTGGACATATCCATCTTTTTTGGCTTGACTTGCATAGTATTCATACTTCGTATGTGCTTTCGCTTCTCCCGCAAACGCATACCAAAGATTTTGCTCGGTTTTTGATCCCTTGAGTTCCATTAGCTTCTCCTCTTTTGCACCCACTCTTACGTATAGTTTGCTCACCATCACCACGAAGCAAGTCGCAGCGTAGTCAACATTCCACTATCTTATAGGTCAGCTTGATTTCTTGTCCATGACTATGCAAGCTTTGTAACTGTTTGTTCAACTTCGATACGGTAATCTCCATGAGTGCTAGTATTGTTCTCTTACATGTCACACCTCGATTGAGTAAGGATTATCCATGACCGATACGCGCCAATTCGCCTATCTTGGACCTGCAGGAACCTATTCTGATGAAGCAGCGCGCACTTTTGCAACGCGACTCGGAATTGCTGAGCCAAAGTTATTTGAGTGCTCATCTTTTGATGAAATCTTCGATTGCGTCGAGCGAGGTCGCTGCGAGTTTGGTGTAGTCCCCACCGAAAATAGTCTCGAGGGTGCGGTTACGTCTACCTTGGATAACTTTGCATTTAAGAACAACGTAGAAATATTAGGTGAAGAGATACTCGATATCCATCATTGCCTGCTGCTTAACAAAGATGCCTCGATAGGCGATATTGACACCATCGCTTCTCATGCACAAGGCATCGCACAGTGTCGACGCTATATTGCTGAGCATCTACCTGGTAAAAATGTTTTGACCACATCATCCACAGCAGAGAGTGCTCGTCTTGCTGCTGACAACAAAAACATCGCCAGCATCGCTAACGCCTTTGCATCATCTCTGTATGGCACGAAAGTTTTTGGTGAGAACATCGAAGATCACTTCGATAACCAAACTTCCTTTGCGCTTATCGGTCGCCAAGGCTCTCCTCAGGTGTTCGAAGGCGATTCGTATAAAACATCGCTTGCTTTGTTTCTTCAGGCAAACAAGGCTGGTGCCCTGCTGATGATTTTGTCTGAGTTTGCCTATGGCAATATCAACCTGACCAAAATTCAATCGCGTCCTACCAAACAGGCCTTAGGCGATTACATGTTCTTTGTAGACCTCGATGGCTCGGTTAATGATCCCACGATTCAGACAGCACTCAATTGTCTTCGCCTGAAGCTGCGTGAGGTGAAGGTCTTAGGCAGCTACCCCGTCTAAACCTGCTTCCATCCTGAGATACGCATGAACAAATCGACCCATCTATCCTGAACAGTTTCGCCAAACTCCAGCTCACTTGTCAGAAAATCTCGATAGTGCGTGATTTGAAGATGAACGAATTACCAAAATCAGGCTGAATGCCCTTACTTGCGAGCACATATATGAGTTGAACACCTAACAAATCGCGCACTATCGGCAATCTTTACCTCGACAGCCTTATTTCAAGATAGTTGCTGCTATCCGCACACACATGAACTACGCTCTGCGCAGCTGCCGAAGCCTGAGATGATGCCTACTGCCCGCACACGCTTGAAACTACAGGAAGCCAAGATGCTCAAGAAGAATCTTAAAGCCAATGAGAATGAGAACCACTCCACCAACAATCATGGAACCTTTCTCATATTTTGCTCCAAACCTGTTTCCAACTATCACTCCGCCGAAAGCAAGAACGAAAGTGACAAGCCCAATCAGTAAAGCTGCAGGAACTATATCTACCTGCAGAAATGCAAAGGTTATTCCGATAGCAAGCGCATCAATGCTTGTGGCTATCGCTAGCAAAAACAGCTCTTTGATATCAAGCTTCTGCTCACTTCTAGTTGCTGCATCTGGCTCGCTCCCCTTTTCTGAGCGCAGTGCATCAAAAATCATCTTTGCACCAATAAAGGCTAGGAGCACAAAGGCAATCCAATGATCAACACTTTCGATGTAGTGCTGAAACTGTATTCCGAGAAGCCATCCCAGTAGAGGCATTAAGGCTTGAAAGCCACCGAAAAACAATGCGATTAGGGCTGCCTGCCCAAGATTGAGCTTGCGCATATTCAAGCCCTTCACAATTGAAACCGCAAAGGCATCCATTGACAGACCAATAGCTATGAACACCAATTCGATAAACCCCACGGTTTATCCTTTCTCGTCTACTCTCTCGTCTTCGCAGATGCCGGAGATGCGCGCATCAAAAAACCGGCTCGCACCGGTTCATGAAAACGGTGCGGCTATCTGCCACACCGTAAGTCTTGTTTATTAAGGTCAGCCAGCTTGTATTCGAAGCAGTATATTGACGTGACCGCGCTCGCGAGCTCTCCTGTGATTCTTGTTGCTCGAAACGCTAACTACTCCCCTACGGGTTGATTCGTATCCTACCACGCATCGTCGTTCATGCAAAGAATTTTGCGGCATTATCATCGTTACCACAATGCTCTTGCCTGAAAAAGCCCTCCTCAAGCATATCGTTCACAATCGAATCAAAAAGCTCGCGATGAGGCTTTTCACGATTCGCAGCCACTTCAAACGTTGAAAGCATCTTGTAAAGCTCGTCAGCTCCAATTCCGGGCTGTGCTAAGACACAGCGAAGAATCTCTGCGCGCTTTTGCCTGCGAGACCCTTCAAAGCTGCTTTGAATCGTATGATGGGCACTGCGCCGCGAAGGATTTATGCCGTCTTGCTTCAGGAATGCTCCGTAATCGAGCAATGCGTAGTACCAGCTTCGCGGATCCTCTTGTGAGCAGGTTTTTTCCACCAATGGATACAGGTCGGCATCTTTGACCTTTTCACTCTCAGGAAAAAAGTGGTGAATAAAAACAGTCCGCACATTAGTCTCAATATAAACCGATGGTTCTCGATAGGCGAAAGCACGTATCCCCGCTGCTGTTGCAGGACCGATGCCGGGAAGTGCCTGAAGCTCAGCATCAGTGCGCGGCAGCAGCCCGCCATATTTCGTCGCACAGATTTCTGCCGCCTTCTTAAGGCTCAACGCGCGCCGATTGTACCCAAGCCCTTGCCACTGCTCAAGAACAAGCGAGCTTTCTGCCACAGCGAGCGCATCAAGCGTTGGGAACAAAGACAGGAACCGCGGCCAGTATCCCTGTACTCGCTTTACTTGAGTCTGCTGCAACATAACCTCAGACACAAGCACGGCATAGGGATCGTCGGTATTGCGCCACTCTAAATCGCGGTAGAGGCGCTTTCCTTCGTGCCAAATATGATTGATGAAATCCTGGATATCCTGGTCAGAGTGCTGAACCAGGTTTTTCGTAGTCAAATACTACCCCAAAGCTTCTTTTATGGCTGGATGCTCGGCGCCCATCTGAAACATTTCTTCGAGAGTAATGCTGGAAAAATAATCCTGCAATATTTTATCAGCTCCGCTCCATGCCTTATGATAGGCGCAGCCTTCACTTTTATCGCAATAATCAGGATCGGTTGAACACACCGCCATCGAAACGGGGCCTTGCACTGCCTCAAGCACGTCCCGTAGAGTCACTTCTTTGGGGTCGCAGTTGAGGATCACTCCGCCGTGTACGCCTCTTATCGTTTTAATCAGACCATGTTTCACCAGATCATGCTGAATACTTCGCGCAAACGAATACGGAATATCCTCGTTTTTAGATATTTCTGAAACCGAAATACATTGGTCATCAGAGTAGTACACCGCTCGTAAAATGCGGCAAGCGTAATCGCTGCGTCGTGTGATATCCATCGCTGGCTACCTCTGTTCCTTCCAGGTGATTGCTGGGCTTCGCAAATGAAACCCAGCAGTGTTTCGTTTACTCGTTCAATAAATCATCAAGGTCGTGCGAGAACGACTCCACAACGGCATTCTCTAATTGACGATATTCGTGCGACTCTAAGGGCTGATATGCTGCAATCTTCTCGTAGAGTTCTGCAGCTCCAACCGGTACATACTTCTTTGCAGCAAGACTTGCCTTATAGGCTTCCTCAACTGCTTCACGTGCTGCCATATAGATATCAAAGCGCGACATACGCGCCGAGAATTGTACCAGGGTATCCACCGCAATTCCTTCAAGAGAAGGATGCTCAGACAAGATATTTGCCCAGAGTTCTGCACGCTCAGAATCATCGGGAGCTTCGATATCGACCACCGTTAGTGGCGAAAGAGTATCGTAAATAAGCGCATCGATGTTTGATTCTTTCGAAGCAGACATGAATACGTACACATCGGGATTCTCAATTGCAGACTTAATGAGGTTCATTGCCTCACGCGCGCCTCGCGATAGTTGCGCGTGAAAGAATCCGCCCATATCCTCTGCACTTGATTCCATGAGGGGAATAGCCCATAAATCGATGTCTTCAAGTATAAGAACACCACCGCTATCGATTGACGTGCGCACGGTATTGAGTCGTGGTTGCTGTTCGGGCGTTGCCATAACGCACAGCACGGGCACTCCTTGAAGGTTTTCCTCCATACGCATGCGTATCACTGGCATATCTATTTCACCCATTGTGGCCAGCATAAACTGGTTTGCGTCTTCGCGCACCGGAGAGCGGAAAAGATATACATCGGTGATGGGCATCTTACTTAAACCATGCTTTGAGTTGAGCAACTCGATAAGCTCTTTAAACGCCGAATCGTTCTGGATGCCAATGCCATGATTACGCATAGTCTCGATGGCACGATTATAACCAACCAGGTCTTTGTAGGTTAGGCGCTCGGTTACTTCAAGCTCTTTATCTGCGTTGTGCGCCGCAAACCCCGGAAGTGTAAAAACGCCGGGCATACTGTCAATCGACTTCATGTCGTTGAAAATGCTTTCTGCACGTTTATCAATCTGCTCATCTTCTGTTTGAGCTTTCTTGACCTGCTCGCCAGCTTCATGCGATTCGCTTGCTGTATGCGCATTCGAGGCATCCACATTCTCAGGCTCCGTCTGTGAGACGCCTTGCTCTTCGGCTTTTGGTTGCTCGGCTTTTGGCTGATTGGCTTGCGCAGACGTTTCCTCAATTGCGCTCGGCTGAGCAGGCTCTTCGGATTTCTCCGACGTGTTTTGCGAAAGACTATCGGAAGCAGGCTCTTCTGCTGCAGGCTCTTCTGCTGCAGGCTCTTGAGCTGCGTCGTTTGTGCGTACCAAGCCTCGTTGAATATCGCCAAAGGGATTCTTGCTTGCCATACCCTGCTCGACACGCATAAACATTGAACTTGGGTCTGCTCCGAAGAAATCCTGGCTAATGACATCGGTCATGTCTTCAAGATCTTCACGTGAAAGACCGAATTCTTCAAGCTTATCGAGTGCTAAGCGTTGCAGCTTTGCGGCATACTGGCTAATCTCGTCACCCGTTAAATAAGGCTCAAGCTTTTCAAAAATATACTCGGCTAACGAACGCTCTTTACTCTCACAGGCTAAGCCCCATGCCTTTCTCAATCCATCGATAACCACCGCTGCTGGCGTGCGCGTATCCTGGAGAGAACGCTCGTAGGCAGCGAGATATAGATGGAGTGCAAGCACTACATCTCCGGACGCTTGTGCTTTTGCAGCAAGCTTCAAATACTCCAAATATGAGTTAATATCGTTATTTTGACTCGGTGAGTTATTGGTATCAGCATCGCTTCCAACCATGTGACCCACCTCCTTCTTCAGTTACCGTTTCTACCACGCTGTAAAAATCCTTGTGCGTTCGCTACTCTATAAATCTCCTCCATTGTAAGGGAGTTGCCATAGGAAAAGAAGCGCTGTCGACAAAATAAGCAAAGCGTCATTTAAATGATACCTTAGTCACACCATTTAAGCATTAGCGATAAGTTTATTTCGGTCGAATCCATACGTGTCAAGCTGGGCAATTAGCGAACTTTAGCTTTCACTCATCGCCAAATCTCGATTGGCCAACCCACACTCTGCGCTTTACGTTCGAGGGGGTAATTCGGGCTGACCGCGATGGGATGCTTTGCCGCCTCGAGCAAAGGAATATCGGAATGGTGATCGCCAAAAGCATAAGCAATCTCCCACTTGCCTTCTCCAAAACGCTCGTTTGCGAATTCGGTAACAGCAATGAGTTTTTGCATGCCCTCTACCGGTCGACCATCAACTTCGCAGGTATACGCTCCATCTTCGTCAACTTTCATTTTCGTAGAAATCTGAGCGTCAATCGCATGCATCACGCGTGCACTTTCGACAATGGGATCAAAGCTCGCCGAAACCAGCATGATGAAACAGCCTTCTTCGCGAAGGGCTTCCATCCGGTTGATTGCTTGTGCACGAAAATGCTTCTCGATGTGCTCGGCGTAAAACTTTCTCAAAAGTCGATCGGTCTCAGCCTTTGGTCTTCCGCGAAAACCAGAAAACACGAGGCTTCTTGCTTTGCTCTCATTTTGCGGCAGACGAAACTTGTAAGCAAATCCCCAAGCGCTAATTTTGCAGAGAACTGCGAGTGAAATCATCCTATGTTTGAAGAGTTCCTTCACAAGTATTACTGGCGAATTCCCCGTAATGCTTGTTCCGTCAAAATCGAATACAGCCAGGCGACGGACATCTTTTTCATCCGTGCTTCTCTCGCTCGTTATTTCTTCAGGAGCCATCTGCCTCCACGCTTCAGCCGTATTATTCATTCTCTACATTGTTATCGGAAGCCACAAAAACTAGTCGTCAACTTCGTCAATACAATCTTCGAATTGAGAATTATACAACTCGGCATAGAAACCGCCAAGAGCGAGAAGTGATTCGTGTGTGCCTTGCTCCACGATATCTCCTTCACGTATCACGAGAATCAGGTCGGCTTGTTTGATAGTCGACAAACGATGTGCAATAACAAATGAAGTTCTACCCTTCATGAGATTGTCCATTGCCTTCTGGATGCGCTCTTCGGTTCGCGTATCAACAGAAGAAGTTGCCTCGTCAAGAATAAGCATACGCCTATCTGCAAGAATAGCGCGTGCAATCGTGAGAAGCTGCCGCTGCCCCTGACTGATGTTACTTGCATCCTCGTTGATTTCCATATCGTATCCACCAGGTAGCGTGGTGATGAAATGGTGAATATAGGCTGCTTTTGCGGCTGCCTCAACTTCTTCATCGGTAGCTGACAGTCTGCCGTAGCGAATATTGTCGCGAATTGTACCTTTGAATAGCCAAGTGTCTTGTAACACCATGCCAAACATTGAGCGCAAGTCGCTTCGTTCGAAGTCACGAACGTCGTGTCCGCCTATCTTGATTGAGCCTGAGTTCACGTCATAGAAACGCATCAACAGCTTGACCATGGTGGTCTTGCCAGCCCCGGTTGGTCCTACGAGCGCAACCGATTGACCAGCTGATACCTTTGCTGAGAAATCATTAATGACAACCTTGTCTTCGGTATATCCAAAATTGACATGCTCGAATTCGACATCGTTTGTCACATCGTCGGATACAACCTTTGCAGGACTGACTTCTTCTTCGGGGGCCTCCAGGAATTCAAACACGCGCTCTGCGGCAGCAGCCATTTGCTGCAACACATTCGACACTTGCGTGAGCTGCGTGATGGGCTGAGTGAAGTTTTTTACATACTGGATGAAGGCTTGAATATCCCCAACAGTAATAATGCCTTGCACCGCAAAATAGCTACCTAAAATAGCCACAGCAACGTAGCCCAAATTACTCACGAATGTCATGATGGGCATCATGAGGCCCGAGATAAATTGAGATTTCCACGCTGACTCATAGAGACGGTCGTTAGTCTTGTTGAAGTTTTCGATAGTTTCAGCTTCTTGGTTGAATGCCTTCACAATCGTGTGTCCCGAGAAGGTCTCTTCAACCTGGCCATTTATAGCGCCAAGGGTTTGTTGCTGAGCGACAAAGTATTTTTGCGAGCGCTTCACAACCACCATAATGAGGAACAGCGAAATGGGCAGCATGACAACGGTTACTAAGGTCATGAGCGGGTTGATTGATATCATCATGATGAGTACACCCAAGATGGTGGCAATCGAAGTGATGAACTGCGTAATACCCTGATTAAGGTTTTGTCCTAAGGTATCAACATCGTTGGTGATACGGGAGAGTGTGTCTCCAATCGAGTTCTTCTCAAAATACGACATAGGCATGCGATCGATTTTTGCTTCTAGCTTTTGGCGCATAAGGTAGCTTGTTCGTTGCGCCACATAGCTCATCACCCATCCCTGCACAAGCGAACAGAGCGCACTCAAGATGTATAAGCCCAGGGTAAAGATGAGTATTTCGGCGATTTTATCAAAGTTGATATCACCGGTTTGCGCTATCTTTGCCCCGATTCCCTCAAAGAGTTCAGTGGTAGCCGTCGATAAGACTTTTGGGCCAACAATATTAAAGACTGTCGAACCGATAGCAAATATAAACACGATGATGAGCAGCACCTTGAAATTGCCCATAAACTTGAGCATTTTCAAAAGGGTGCCCTTGAGATTCTTTGGCTTTTCGGCGGGAGCTCCCGCACCACCAGGACCGAATCCGCCTCCATGACCTCGACGAGGCTGAGCTTGGGTCTGTGCTTGACCTGGTTTGGATGCAGTAGCTTCCGTTTGCTTTGCTTCGTTATTGCTCATTACGCACCTCCTCCCGCCAACTCTTCAGCGGAAAGCTGCGATGAAGCAATTTCGTGATAGGTTTCGCAGTTCGAAATAAGCTCTTCGTGGGTGCCTTCCCCTACCACGCGTCCTTCTTCGAGGACGATGATTTTGTCAGCTTGCATGATGGTGGAAACACGTTGCGCAACAATGAGCACCGTTTTACCAGCTAGTTTCGTGTTTAAGGCTTGGCGCAAAGCCGCGTCGGTGCGATAGTCGAGCGCCGAGAACGAATCATCGAACAGGTAGGCGCGCGCATCGGATGCAACCGCTCGAGCGATGGATAATCGCTGCCTCTGACCTCCTGATACGTTAGTGCCACCCTGCGACACAGGTTCTTCGTAGCCTTCGTCTTTTGACTCGATGAATTCAGTGGCTTGCGCAACTTCAGCCGCCAGCTCTACACGCTCTTCGCTCATATCCTCATCGGCATAGGCAATGTTTGACTTGATTGTGCCCGAGAATAAGAATGCTTTTTGGGGCACATAACCTAAGTTTGCATGCAGTGTTTGTTGCGATATATCACGTATATCGATGCCATCGATACGAATCGAACCTGCGGTAACATCATAGAAGCGCTCGATCAGTTTGATTATGGTGGATTTACCCGAGCCGGTCGAGCCAATGAAAGCGGTTGTTTTCCCTGATTCTGCCACAAAGCTTACATCTGTGAGCACATTCGCTGAGGCATCCGGATAAGCGAAATCAACCGATTCGAAGGATATGCTTGCGCCAGTCTTTTCGTCGAGATCGGCATCGCGCGGCTCTTCTTTGTCGTGAATAGTGGGCTCGGTATTGATAACCTCATTAATTCGCTGCGCCGCTACATCCGCGCGCGGAAGCATGATTGCCATCATTGCAATCATCAAAAATGACATGATGATAACCATTGAATAGGTTATGAACGCAATCATATCGCCTGTTTGAATGGTTCCTGCATCAATATAGGAACCTCCCACCCACACTATCAGGACCGATGTGCCGTTCATTATCAGCATCATTATTGGCATCATGAATGCCATAGCGCGATTCACGAAGAGCTGGTTTTTCATGACGTCCGTACTCGCCATGTCAAAGCGATTCGACTCGAATTCTTGTCTACCGAAAGCGCGCACAACCGAAGCTCCGGTTAAGATTTCGCGTGAGACCAGGTTGACCTTATCAATGAGCTGCTGCATGATGCGGAATTTTGGCATTGCAACTGCAAAGAGAATCACCATGACCACCGCGATTACGCCTACCGCCAGGAGGATTATCCAGCTCATTGAGACATTTGTCTGCGACACCATGATGATACCGCCGATGGCGACAATTGGCGCGTACAGCAACATGCGCAATAAAAAGACGTTCACCATCTGAATTTGTTGGATGTCGTTTGTTCCCCGCGTAATAAGAGAAGCCGCAGAGAAGCTCTGCACTTCGGCATCGGAAAAAGACACAACACGCGAGAACAGCTTCGAGCGTAAATTGCGTCCGATTTTGGCAGCGGTTCGCGCAGCAACGAATGCAATGGTTCCTGCAGCAATCATATTAAGAGCGGCAAGTCCAATCATTTGAAGACCTACGCGTAGCAAGAACTCCATCTGCATCTGGTTCATATCGAGCTCGAGTGCCTCATACTCGGCAATGGTTGCTTGTACGGCTTGCTGTTCGACGATGGACTCTCCCGCGACGCTCAATTCGCTTTTAGCTTGCGCCACGCCTTCTGAAATTTGGTCTTTGGTGAGTAAGCCTGCCTCATAAGCTTGCATGATTTGATTGATGTCGAAGGCGCTCGCGTCATCTGGATTGGTAGAGGCGTTCGCATTGCCTGACGTGCTGGATTCGGCAGAGCTGTTCGCATCCGCCGAGTCACTTGACTCACTTGCATAGTGATACATTACCAGGGGATACATCATCGCATCATCAAGTTTTTCACGGGTCTCTGCATCTACTGCGCTCAAGGCATAACTGCCCGAGTCTGTTTGCTGATAAGCATCGCGAATGCTTGCTTCGTCACCTTCATCAGCTAACAGACACACCGCCTCAAAGGTGGATTCGCGCATCTCTTCAGGCGATATATGATCCACACCAGATTGCTGAATGCCAATATCGACAATATCGGCCGTATAACGTGGCAGGGAAAGCTCGGTGAAAGCCTGCACTATCAACAGCAAAATAATGAGAAAGACAGCTAGTTTAGCATCCTTGAGATAACGGATTACTCGCATGCAGTCTTCTCATGAGTTGATGCATGCGGGCATGAATGCGGACATTTGAGGTTCTTAAATTCGAGGACCTTTTCAAGTGAAGCGATGAGCTGCTTAACTTCGTCTTCTCCCATGTATTCGATAAATTCGTCCATGAAGGCATCTCGCTCGGCAACTCCCTTTGCTGCAAAGGCGCTACCCTTTTCGGTAAGTTCGAGTGAGACCGATCGCGAATCTTCTTTAGACCGCTTGCGATCGATGAAACCCTTTTCTTCTAGAACTTTGAGCGTCTGTGAAAGAGCGCTGGGTGTTAGGTGCAGCCAATGTGCCACATTGCGTGGCTGTATTGGGTCAACCCCCCGGTCGCGTGCAATGTAGATGCCAAAAACTACGCTCGCCTCTGAGGGAGTTAGTTCTCCTTGAGTTACATGGGAATGGAAGTTTTCGCGTTTTAGTCGCCTCATCAAGTTGAGCAATTCTTGTTTTGCGCTGCTTGGTAGACTCGCCATAATCTCAGACCGCTTTCGTTTCTTGCCTAAATTATTTAGTTGCTAAACTTTATCATTAATCATGTGCTTCGCAAGCTGAGTGGGTAAACGGTAAGTTTTCTTCATAAACGGCTTCGGGGCGGATGGTGCCCCTTCGAGATTCAGCGCCACTGCATTCGCGCTCGCCCATTGATTGGTCCTGTCCCTACGCTTGCGCTCCTGCTCGGTTGACCACCTCGACTCGCATCCCACTGCTGTCGAGCTGCCGTTATTCCAACGATTCCCCTCAGCGCCTCCCGCCCGCGCCGACCCCCACGAGGCGATCATCCCTTCAAAACCACCTTCCACACACCTACCTCGCCCGATTCGCCGTGATTTTGGCACAAAATATGTTTCGCTTGCGGCTGGATGGCAGAAAACACGTCTCGCTTGCGTATTCGCGATCGCAGCAATTTCGTGACCAAGCAGTTTCCGTTGTCTCACAGGCTCACACATCTAAAAACATGCGCTTCTACCAAGAAAATTGCAAGCGAAACGTTTTTTGTGGCACCAGAGGCCTCGTTTCGCAAATGTAGCTCGCGAAAAGGCGCTTGCGGTGCTCCAACTAAGACAAGCATGCTGCTTTTCGCATGCCACGCAGAGGCTTTTCGGCATCCAAGCGTCTTTCGATGCTGGAACAGCATCGCCCCAAACTTCGGCTCTCCGCCCAGGTGATGGACAAGGTTGCGTTCTAATATTTGGCTCGCAAACCGCACGCGTCGGCTATCAGTGAAAAACTTTTTACGAAAACGCTTGCGCGATAATAGGATTACCAGTAGAATATCTTTCGCTGTTAACACGGGGTGTTAGCTCAGTTGGTTAGAGCGCCGGCCTGTCACGTCGGAGGTCGCGAGTTCGAGTCTCGTACATCCCGCCATCAAATACATACAGGGAAACCTGTCATCTGAGAGCCGGCCAAGGGGAGAGCGCCGGCTCTCACTATTCTGAAGCAAAGAGCATCATCGCCTTATAGACGAAAGCGTGCCTAATCATAATCCATCCGATAAGGCCACCTGCATGCAAATCACTCCAAGAAACTACTAAGCCTCAAAGTGTATACCGCCACAAGACCGAAGAGGCACTTTGCGACTACGCGCCCCCAACGCTCACAAACCCGAATAGCACCTGCACAATTTCGGGCACACCTTCCCCAATGCGCACTCGTAATGTATATCCAGCCTTCCAGGACTAAAAAATCGATGAATCAGAGCTTAATGAGTAGCGAAACCAACTAACTACATCATTCTCAAGTACGAAATTGCGATTGCTTACTGTTGTAGGCACGTTTTTCGGCAATATTTAGGTTCGCGATTTCTGTCTTCCCTTATTATCGCAGGTCAAAGCATACCTTCATTTCGCTCTTCCACTAACACACCTCAGTGAGAGTAAGCAATCGCAAATTTGTACTAGCGCAACACGAATTTGCTTAGTTTCAAACGTATTCCTCTTAACAAAGAACCTTGCTCCCCAACATGCTCACCACCGCTACTCGACTGATATAATCAATCAAAATCTTACTTACATCAGAAAGGCATGCATCGATGGCCTCAGGAGATATTAAGGGCTTTCTTGAAATAGCACGCGATGAATTCCGTCACCATGCTGACCGCCTTTTAGGAATGGGTCTATTTTGGGCATGGCTCCAGATTATCTTCGCCTCTTCTGTCTGCGCGCCAGCTGAATTTTTACCGATATCATTTCAGCCTCTTCATCAAATATGGACCCTCTCGCTTTTCTTTACCATACTTGTGTTTTTAGCAGTCTTACTCAACCGCTCAAAAATTCGCGGTTTTACAAACAACGCTATACTTATAGCCAGTCATGTACTCATGGCACTCGGCTCAGCTTTTCTTGTTTCATCGTTTTATGGGCTTGCCACAATGCTTACTACCATTCTCGGTATTGTCATGATCGGAATTGGAAGCGGCTTAGCATTCCTATTGTGGGGAGAACACCTTTCACTTCTTGAGCCTCGTCGCGTACTCTTCGATACAGCTATCTTCTCCTTTCTAACGGCCCTACTCTATATCTTGGTCATCATTCTTCCTGCGCCCGCCATCCAAGGAGCGGTAATTATTATCCCTCTAATCTCGGCAGCGCTATTCAAAAGCAGTGTCACCAAAACTCAAACAGCTAAACCTTCTAGGGAGGTTTTAGAATCACCTGGCTTGCTGAATCAAAAGGGCTGGTTAATTGGTCTTGCAGTTTTAGTGGGCCTTATTTACGGAATCATGCGGGGAACAAGCCTATCTTTCACCTCTAGCTCACTTGTAGAGGTCACAATCGCCACAGTAATTGGTATAGCAATTGCAGGTCTTTTGCTGACGATTACTACGGTTTTCTTTAAGAAGGAAAGTGAACTCAATCTAGTTTGTCAGATAGCATTCCCCTTACTCGCGGGTGGGTTTTTGTTGCTGCCTCGTTTTTCTACAGGACTACCCCTGCCACTCATTGTTTTCACCATTGGGCACAGCTATTTCTACTTCCTGCTCTGGGTATTTTGCAGCAGCCAATCTCAACGAGAAACACGCTCTGCAGTGGTGGTCTTCGCAATCGGATTGCTGGCATTTCTTGGAAGTTCACTTGCAGGGTCTATTGCAAGCGATTTCATGGTGGTACTTGGCTCGGAATCAAGCCAAGTAATTACGATAATTTCAATCATTGTTGTATACCTTATTATTCTCTTACTCGCCTATATCATGGGAAAAAGTCGTAAGACAAATGACGCTGATAACAAAAAAACGTGAAGAGGCAAACTTTGAAGCTAGCTGCCTGCAGGTGGCGAAAAATGGTGAGCTTTCTCCTCGCGAAGTTGAGGTATTTATGCTTCTAGTAGCGGGAAAAGACCGCGCCGACATTCGTGAGGAACTCTTTATCTCCAACGACACCGTGAAATCTCATACACGTAGAATATATTCCAAGCTTGATATTCACTCTAAAAAGGAGGCACGCGAGTTGGTCGATCAACATATCGAGCGCGAAAATAGAGGTATGAATAACTAGTTTCGCATAACAGTGATACTCTCCTACGCAACCACACGCCCCGCAGACCACCGTCAATACTAAGACGAAATATGTAGCAGCACTCCATCTACACTACATTTAGCTGCGGTCGAACTCAAACCTCACCATTTACTCTGCTTATATTCCATCGCGTGCAAAAACAGCCCTCAAACGCGAACTAATCAAAGAAATTAGATTCATTTCTCACTTTCACCCCCCATGGGCGCTATGTCTTGCATGCCCTTCGTCCTATGATTTCTCCAGTCACCAAGAGGTGAAAAGGAAACTTTCTAGAGGGAAAGGGGAAATCATGGCTGAATCATCGTTATCACGCCGAACATTTCTTACAGGAGCAGCACTAACTGGCACGGTTGCAATCGCTGGTCTTGCAGGCTGCTCAAGCTCGGGGGGATCATCGTCGAGCTCAAGCTCAACCGCAGCAGCAGAAGGGGGTGCAGCCCACGAGTGGCTACAGCCCGCACCGGAGCTTCCATCAATCTCAACCGAAGAAGACTACGACATTGTTGTTGTAGGGGCAGGCATCGCTGGCTGCACGGCGGCACAGGCAGCTACCGAAGCGGGGGCAAAAGTTTTGCTCGTGGAGAAGTTTGGGGAAGTAACTGCCCACGGAACCGACATTGGCGCTGTCGGATCACAACTCCAAGCAGCACATGGAGTCAACATTGATAAAGACTTGGCAACGCGCCTTATTTACCAATGGGGACAATCACAAGCAAACTTCTATCTCATCAAGAATTTTGTTGAGCGCAGCGGCGCAGTTATGGATCATTACATCGAGATGGCGGAAAAAGTAGGGTATGAGGTGATCCTCAACACCGAAATGACCGCCCGCTCTGACTGGGACACACTAGAAGATCGCTTTAAGCAATTTAGGACGGCACACAAATTCATGTTGCCTGAAGGTAGTAGTCTTCCAGAACAAATGTGGAACGTTGGCTATTTTATTAGCATGGTCGCTGACGATGCTCAAGCAAATGGCGCAGTTTTCGAGTTCAACACTACCGCTGAACAGCTCATAAAAGAAGACGGCAAAGTTACTGCTATCGTTGTCCAGAACGAAGAAGGCTACAAAAAGATTAATGTCAGCAAAGGCGTTATCTTGGCTACGGGAGGCATCACCGACAACAATGAGATGAAGGAATGCTTCTGCCCAATCACCCTTCGTGTCGACCAAATTGATTACTTCCCCGAAGGCGGAAACATGGGAGACGGTATCAAGATGGGTAAATGGATTGGTGCGCAACTCTCGCCTTGCTACCCTGCCCCCATCATTCATCCAGTTAATCTGTCGGTCATGGGACCGGGATTTGACACCTGCTGGCTGACTGTCAATCGCGATGGCATGCGCTATTGCTGCGAAGTAGGATACGAGCCAATCGTCACAAACGCACGCATGAATACACCCGGCAGTGTCTCTTGGGCAATTTGGGACTCTCACTACAAAGAACATGCACAAAAGCAAGAGCCTATAAAGTCCGCTGCATTCCTGGATGACCTGGATGCTAAAGTCGAGGAAGCAGTTGCTGGTGACTTCTTCTATAAGGGCGAGACGCTCGAAGAGCTTGCCAAGGCTATTGGTGTTCCTTATGAAGAGCTACAGAAGACAGTTGATCGCTACAACTCATTTTGTGACGCCGGTTATGACCCCGACTTCGGAGTGCCTGAACGCTTCTTAAGCTCGGTCAAAGATGGTCCATTCTACGCAAGTAAGGTTTCTGCTTGGATGCTCGCTCTTCCATATGGTCTTCGGGTCAACCAGGATTCTCAGGTGCTTGACGAGGAAGATTCCCCTATTGGTGGTCTCTTCGCTATTGGAAATGTTCAAGGAGACTTCTTTGCGAATTCTTACCCAGTTACCCTACCGGGAACAAGTCATGGACGAGGAATGACCTATGGCTATCTAGTTGGACAAGCTTTAGCAAACGACACAACTATTGACGGGTACGACGCAGTGCTTACAAGCTAAACCATTCCATCTCCCCTCCTGAGCTCCTATCGTGGGGCTAGTTCTAAAGAATGCCTCGCTTCCCTCGTGAGGCATTCTTTATGTTTCAGCAAGGGGCTCGTTTGAATAACGGTGAAAGCGTGGGCATTCTTCGCGGAGCTAAACTCTATTTTGCAGGCTAGATTAACAAGCAAGCATGTTTGCGGCACACTGTAGCTATTGAGTGATTAATTTGGAGCATGTGAAAGCTACTGGCTGAATACGCACTATGATACCGAACCGAGATGACCGTACCGAAATCTAGAAAACAGAGTGGTTGAAAGTACGAAATTGCGATTGCTTACTGTTTAAGGTACGTTTTTCGTCTATGTTTAGATTTCCGCTTTCTGTTCTCTTACATAATGGCAGGTCAAAGCATGCCTTTATTTCTTTCTTCCACTAACACATCTCAGCAAGAGTAAGCAATCGCATTTTCGTACTAGCGCATCACGCATTTGCTTAGTTTCAAACACATTCTTTTGACCCATTACGCTTTTTTACATGCAATAACCGGCAACGCTCACGAATTACTATGCCATTTGGTAAATTCTGGAATCTGCAGCTCTTCGCGTAATTGGAATCGTGCTTTCGAAAACTCTGGCTCTTTATAACGAATTTGCTTTCCGGTTTTCCTTGCAATGGTTTTAGCAAGTTTGTCCATTTCTATGTTGCTGTGAATTTGGGTATTGGTTATTGAAATCACCATTACATCCATCGCATTAAGGTTGCCTCTCTTCATAGAGTCATATGTGATTCGACTTCTGCCTGTATGATATTTATCGCTATCGTACTCAATCGCGAGCTTTGCCTCAGGCCAGAGCAAATCACAAACATAGTATCCTGGCGAATCAGGTCCTCTCAATGAGGGGTTTATATCAACTCGACAGTTCATCTGCGGACGAGGGAATCCGTAACCACCCAGTTTATAGGGCAAGCATAGCAGCATTGCCAATCGAGTCTCCATTGGCGAAGCGGAATTTTCTAGAATGTAGCGCGAAGCTCTTTCAGCCTTCTTGATTCCCGTTGCACCGCGCATCCTCGAGATTAGTGATTTCATTTTCGATACTGTTGTAAGAGGCTCCACCTGCAATAACTTTTCATCTCTCGAAGCATAAGTACCGCAAAATTCATATCCAAGCTCGATTAGCTTTGGCAGTGACAACGTATTTGCCATCTGCACAAAACAAAACTCTGGTGAGCAAACACATATTCCATTTCCGATCTCCAGAATGCAACCCTTAGGTAATGGGCCCGTCCAGACGTGACAGGCGATACTCTTGGAGTGACGTCGGCATGAATCATCGGCAATTAATACGTGAACTGGATAGTTAAGCTCTTGCGGAAGATCCAAACTGAATCCAATTAATGACGCGGGTTTAGTGATGTACCGTTTCGCACGAAAGACAATCTGCAGCTCTGGATGGCATGCGCGCACCGAAAGCCAGTACTCGAGAGCTGATATGTGACTGAGAACAATGGTCATGAAAAGACAATACCTGTTGGTTACTACACAGAGCCTACCGAAACCGTACCGATTTTCTGCTCGGTTACTACACACCAGGCAAACAACGTAAAAAATCTTAGAAACTTTTTTGCGCGTGGCGCTCACTTGGCTCCCGGATGAACCTGCACCCTAGGACTTCTTAATTGAACTCGCTTCGTAAGGGCTTTTCTCAGCACGAAATTTCGATTGCTTACTGATTTCCTGAAGTATTGGGAGTCATTTTGAAAGGATTGTGCTTTCGACATGCATATCGCCTGGTAATTTTGGAGGAAGGATATCCGCGAGCGTAAGCAATCGAAGTCTTGTACTTCAGGAAAGCTAAAATCGTGGGTTTGGAGAGGAAGCATGTTTTCTCGGGGCCTGCTGCCTGCTGGTGAGGTCGCATGTCACCGCAGGAGCCGGGTGTCGGCAGGCATGCGCGTCGCACGTCGCTGCAAGGGGCGCGAGCTCTGGGTGTAGGCTCGGAGTTGTCGTGGCGCGGGAACTGGGTGTTGTCGTGGGACTCGTCAGATGTCGGCGGGAAGGTGAGCCGCATGTCGCCGCAGGGGGCCAGATGTCGGCAGGCATGCGAGGATACGCGCGCCACAAGAGGCGCCAGCGAGGAGCACACGCTACCACCGCACGCCATCACCGAGCGTGCCTCACGAGTCAGCGGCTCGTCATTGCGGCGTACACGTACATTTCGTGAAACGTCGAGATACACTCAGATATTGAATTTGCTTGGTATAATACTCAAGATGAATACCCACTCAACAAAGCAACAGCGCATAGCCGTAGTAACCATGGGCGTAAAGCTTGGCGACGAAACGCGAGGCTACACACGCTTTCGCTTCCTTTCCGAGCTGCTCGCAAAGCATGGTTTCGAGGTTGATTTAATCACCTCGAGCTTTCAGCATTGGGACAAAGCGCAACGCGACACCACCAAAGAATGCTACAAAAACCTACCCTATAACGTGGTCTTTATAAACGAGCCTGGCTACACCAAAAACCTCGACCTCGCTCGCATTCGCAGTCACGCGCAAGCCGCAAAAAACCTGCGTGAGCACTTTGAAGCAGACCCGCAGCGCTACGATTTGATTTATGCAGAAATCCCGCCGAACGACGTCGCGCGCGTATGCGCCGAATTCGGGCATAAGAATCGTATCCCCTTCATTGCTGACATCAACGATTTGTGGCCTGAAGCTATGCGCATGGTATTCAACCTTCCGCTCATCAGCGACATCGCCTACAAGTCATTCACACGCGATGCAAAGGCAACCTATGAGCTGCTCACAGGAGCCGTAGGAACTTCGGACGAATATGCTCTGCGACCTGCAAAGGATCGCACAGATAATTACCCGCACATCACGGTGTATGTAGGCAACGACCTCAGCTTGTTTGATGCTGGAGTAGAGAAATACCTCCCGGAAATCAAAAAGCCAGACGACGAAGTCTGGATTACCTATGCCGGCACTATTGGCGCGAGCTACGACATTAAAACGCTCATCGAAGCAATGTCTTTAGTTGCATGGGAGGCGCGCTCGAATCCGCATATCCCTAAGGTGCGTGCGAAAATCTTGGGCGATGGCCCTGATCGAGAAAAGCTCGAGGATCTTGCCAGCAAGCTGAAGGCTCCTGTCGATTTTTTGGGCTATACCGAATACGAAAAGATGGCAGCTTATCTTGCAGCATCTGACATCACCATAAACTCGCTGGTCAAAAGTGCCGCCCAAAGCATCGTCACGAAAATCGGAGACTATCTTGCCAGCGGCAAACCCATGATCAACACCGGTATGAGTCCTGAATTCCGCGAAAAAGTTGAACGCGATGGCTTTGGCGTAAATGTAGAGCCCGAGAATCAATACGCTCTCTCGGCAGAAATCATCGAGCTCGCCCTCCATGCTGATATGCGCAAAATCATGGGCGCAAGAGGACGCGCCATCGCTGAGTCAGAATTCGATCAACCACGGTCGTACCTAAAGATTGTCGCCATGATTCAGACCCTCATATAAGGAGCAAGTTGTGACTCTCGAAAAACATGCCGAACGAACCATCGCCTTCTCGCCGCCTGATTATACAGAGGCAGAAGTCGAAGCCGTAGCTGAGGTCATTCGAAGCGGCTGGATTACGACCGGGCCAAAAACCAAGCTCTTCGAGCAGAAACTTGCCGAACAAGCAGGCGCTCAAGGAGTTGCCTGCCTGAACTCTGCCACATCGGCGCTCGAATGCGGGCTGCGTGCGCTAGGCATTGGGCCTGGCGATGAAGTTATTACCAGCGCGTATACCTACACTGCATCGGCATCGGTTATTGTACACGTAGGCGCCACACCCGTACTTTGCGACACGGCGCTTGACTCCTACGAGATGGATTACGCCCAGCTAGCTGAGCTCATCACCGACAAAACCAAGGCAGTCATCCCCATCGATATTGCAGGACTCATGTGCGACTACGACAAGCTTCGCGCAATTCTCGAAAGCAAACGCGAGCTCTGGAAGCCCGCTAACGACATACAAAAGCACTTCGATCGCGTAATCATCCTGGCAGACGCCGCGCACTCCTTCGGTGCAAGCTATAAAGGTCACGCAAGTGGAGCGGTAGCTGATTTCACCTCGTTCTCGTTCCATGCCGTCAAAAATGTGACAACCGCAGAAGGTGGAGCGCTGGCCTGGAAAGATAACGGTTTTGACTCAGGCGAGTTTTACCAAAACATCATGAACCTCTCTCTGCATGGACAAACCAAGGATGCGCTTTCGAAAACCAAAGCGGGCTCCTGGGAATACGACATTGCCTTCCCGGGCTGGAAATGCAATATGACTGACATCCAGGCAGCTCTCGGACTCGTGCAGCTTGAGCGTTATCCGGGCATGCTCGAGCGTCGCAAAGAAATCGTGAAGCGCTACGAAAAGGCACTTGACTCAATAGGCGTGGACGTAGAGCTTATCCAGCACAAACCCGATGAAGGCGTGAGTTCGTGTCATCTGATGCTCGTGAGGCTTACAGGACATGGCTCCGACTTCCGAAACCGCGTGATTCAGCTGATGGCCGAGCAGGGAGTCTCGACTAATGTGCACTACAAGCCGCTGCCGATGCTAACAGCCTACAAAGACCTCGGCTTTAACATTGCGGATTTCCCCAACGCCTATGCGCAGTACAAAAATGAAATCACCCTGCCACTTCACACGCTTCTCACCGACGAAGATGTTGATTACATTGCTGAAGCGCTCAAGAGTGCCTATGCCGAAACCGCACGCAACCATGTATCGGTTTGTGTTCCGGCAGAGTCCCGAGGATTCATCTAGTCAATGTATCAGCGATTCATAAAAAGACTCATCGACATCGTGGTCAGCGTTATTGCGCTGCCCTTTGTGCTGCTGCTTATTGTGATTATTGCCCCCTTCATCTACTTCGAAGATAAAGGCCCTGTATTCTACAATGCGCCTCGCGTTGGCCTTCGCGGCAAAGAGTTCAAGATGTTTAAGCTGCGTTCGATGAAGGTGAACTCCCCCGATCTTACGATGCCCGATGGCTCGACGTATAACGGCGAAGATGATCCACGCATGACGCGCGTTGGAGCTTTCATGCGCAAGACAAGCATCGACGAGATGCCGCAGTTTCTGAATGTGCTCATCGGCAACATGAGCGTAGTTGGTCCGCGCCCCGACTTAAAGCGTGAAACCGAGCTGTACGAAGGCAACGAGCGCGAGAAACTTGATGTGAAGCCTGGCGTTACGGGCTATGCTGCCGTGTATGGACGCAACTCGCTACCCTGGAAAGAGCGCTTGAAGCTTGACGTGTGGTATGTGCACAACTTAAGTTTTGCGCTCGACGTAAAGATATTCTTTCGCACCATCGCCGTGATTTTCAAACAAGAGGGTGTGTATGTGGGAGACGAGCAATCAACAGAAGAGCCGAGCGAAAAATAGCTCTTGGCAAGCCACCGCATGAACGCTCCGCATCCAGCTAGATTCACCAAAATCAATATTTTTTGGAAGGAAAAGCGTTTCGCTTGCAGATGGGGCTCCGGACAAAAAGTTGGACTCTTTTGAGTCCGGATTGGAGTCCGAAGATGTTTAGCCAAGAAGATAAGCTGATAGCCTTAGATCTCTACTTTTCAACCAAAACAAGAATACCCCTTGC
>JBMNSJ010000004.1:0-59631 GCA_050945135.1 Raoultibacter sp. | reverse complement strand
TGTAGGTCAAAGAAGGAGGGCTGCCTAGAAACTGCTATGATGCTCCAGTAACGATTCTGAGGCGATGACCTCTTACACCAACATTCGCGACACTACCGTTCAGACGATGCGCTATCGCAATAACCGTTTTATCCCGCGTAAGCTCGAACAGAGCGGCGTTAATCAGGTGTTCGTTTTCTGGATCGATGCTTGCCGTTGCCTCATCCAAAATGATGATAGGCGCATCTTTGAGTAGAGCGCGCGCAATGGAAATGCGCTGCTTTTCGCCTCCCGATAAGCTGCCGCCTGCGTCTCCGATTGCGCCATAATGAAATCGTGGCACTGCGCAAGTTTTGCCGCATGTACCACCTCTTCGAAACTCGCATCACTTTTTCCGAATCTAATATTGTTGATAATACTGTCGTTGAACAGATATACATTCTGAAATACGGTAGCTATCGAGCGGAGAAGGCTATCGCAGGTTATCGTGCTAACATTGACTCCTCAGATGCAAATACTTCCTCTGCTCACATCGTAAAATCTCATGAGCAAACTGCAAATCGTGCTTTTACCGCTTCCTGAAGGACCTACGATTGCTGTTGTAGAACCTTGCGGAAGAGAAAAACTTACCTTGCTCAAAGCCAACTGATTTTGTGTGGCGTTTTCAGGGTGAACATTACTGCGGTCGGCCTGTCGACCATCACCTGACGGCACTCCATCTTCCCCTGCTTTGCCATCATAGTAATCCCGTAGCTGCGAGGTGTTTTCGTAAGAGAAGTCTACCTCCTTGAACGATATATCAAATTGGTTAAACTCGTGGTCGCAGCTGTTTACATCAATTTGTTCAGCGCCCTTGATTAGCTCAAGCTTGTCCATGATGACATCAATGTTTTCAAGCGTATGCACCGAATCGTTTACACGGGAAACTTGTCCAAACATAGAAAAGGCAAACATCGCCATCATTAAAAGGATGTTGAGCGGCATAACGCCTTGTACCGTGAGATACGCCGAAACAGCAACAATTGCCACACTTCCCACATCGATGGCTAGCAAATGCAAGCTGTTGAGAGGAGCGTATTTGAGCTCAATTCCAATATTGATCTTGCGATTATCTTCAAATGCTTTGTGGATTGCTTTTGAGGAAGCGCCAGCTTTGCCATAGGCTTTAACAACTTGCATGCCTCTCAGATATTCTAAGGTGGCAGATACCATATCATCTTGAGTTTTACGATGTGTTGGTGCGCTCTTTTTACTACATTTCCCAAGAATCGTTAATGCCGCAAGCGAAAGCAAAATAGTCGCAAGCGCAACAGCAGCAATCGGGAGACTAAAGAAGGCCAGCATGATAATCATTACTGCAGATAGAATGTAGGCATTCACGATAATGGTAATCATATGCATGCTGTAGAGTTCGAGATAAGAAAGATCGGTTGAAACTGCAGCACTCAAATCCCCCGTGCGATTTTTCTGGAAAAACCCAAGAGAAACCCGCTTAAGAATGTCGCCGATCTTGATGCGTTCCTCTTCGGTAAGTTCAAAGGCGATGCTTTCTTGCGTACTTGAGCGTAAATAAGAGAAAAAAGCGCGCCCGGCAACAGCAACAATCATGAAGAGAAGAGCATACAGTGCCCATATCGGCTCGATTGATTGTCCAGATTCTGCCGCGTCAATAATCACGCCAAGCATGAATCCTGCTCCCATAATAGGAAGCGTTAAAAAAATACTTTCAAAGAAGCAGAAGACAAATCCTGCGTACAATCGATGCTTTCTGCTTCCGCACCAATTGATGATTCTTTTGATGATTGAAAACATCTTATGCTTCCTTCCTATCTACCCATCCAGCTGTTCCAATATGGGCATTCCACATTTCAGCGTAAATGCCATGTGCCTCGATAAGGCTGTCATGCACTCCGTGCTCCTGAACGGATCCTTCGTTTAGCACCACGATTTGATCGGCGTGTCGAATGGTTGCAAGCCGATGAGCAATCACGAGTAAGGTTTTTCCTTTGGCGAGCTCCATAAGCGAACGCTGAATCTTATCTTCGTTTTCCGGATCGGTAAAAGCCGTTGCTTCATCAAGAATGACGATGGGTGAATCCTTCAAAATGGCGCGAGCAATGGCAATACGTTGTCGCTCTCCCCCCGAAAGTTTCTTGCCCGCCTCTCCCGCATCGGTGTTCCACCCATCATCGAGGCGCAAGATAAACTCTTCGCACTGCGCAAGACGCCCAGCTTCGATAACCTCCTCATCTGTTGCCTCGGGTTTTCCAACGCGAATGTTTTCGAGCAAGGTGGTTCTGAAGAGGAAATTGTCTTGTGTTACGTACGTAACTAAGCTCGAAAGCTGATCGAGAGGGATGCTGCGAATATCCACACCACCAATCGTAATCTTGCCCGAGCCTACATCCCAAAAGCGTGCTGCTAAACGTGCCGTTGTTGACTTACCCCCACCGGAAGGTCCAACCAAGGCAGTGAAAGAATCTGGCCTGAGCGTGAGATTAATATCATGTAGAACGTTTTTACCATCCTCGTCATAGGAGAACGAAACTGAATCGAAGCAAAGATCGAGCTCGTGATTATTCAAACGACTCTCGAGCTCTTTTGCGTTTGCTGAAGTAAGAGCCTCAGAAGAAGCATCGAGAATCGGTAAAGACAAAAGCTCTTCAGTATCGCGTATGGCGTACTCGACGCTTTTGTAGTAATTTACGCCCTGATTAAACCAGGTGATAGGCGCCACGATGCTTAAGGCTAAAATCATGCACATAGTAAGATCGGCTGGCGTAATGGCTCCTTGAGAATAGAGCAGGATTCCCACGGGAAGCGCACCAAGAAGAGTTGTGGGCAAAACTGCTTCTGCAAGATTTTTGAGCTTCCAGGTGCTTCGATACCAGTCCATCGTGAATTCGAAGAAATCGTGTATCGTCTTCGAATACTTCTCGTATGATTTCTCGCTCTGGTTGAAGGCTTTTATTACTTCGATTCCTTCAACATACTCAACAATCACGTTGTTCACATGATTGCTTGATTGCATGAACTTCTCATAGCGATCGTTGTAGTCTCGCATCATTATTCCAAACAGAAAAGCCCCGATTGGAACACAAACAAGCGTTGCGAGCGCCATCCAAATATTAATAGCGGCAAGATAGATAAAAACGAGAATGGGCAACACAAGAAATGAAATCCCTTCGGGAATCATATGAGCAAGCGGTAGCTCTATTGTTTCGATTCTGTCGACTATGATGTTTTTAAGCCGTCCAACGGGTGAGCTCAGCACCGTGCCAAGCGGTGCCCTCATCAGCCTGTCAGCAACACTACGCCTCAGATTTTCAAGAATCGTATAGGCGCTCATATGTGAAAGCATGGTCGAAATCATTCGGAATACGATTTTCACCAGCACCCCGGCGCATGCAATTGCTATCCAGTAAAAAATACTCGAAAGCTCTACGGTGCCTGAAAAGAAAACGAGAATTACCTGATAGGTAGCGTAAAAAGGAACAAATCCTCCTAATACACTCACGCAAGCGCAAAGAATAGAAAGAATCATTTTGGGGCGTGCAGTTCCAGCGTAGCCAAATACGACCCTCATGACCGCGCCGAATCCTTGCTTTTTAGCTTCAGACTGATTTCGCTTTGTTGAGGTAGTAGAATCAAGGGCATCCTTGTTCTTTTCGTTGACCACCACAGATGCGGCTTCGGTAAAAGCCTCAGGGGGGCACTCCTTGGCTTCGGGTTCTTTTGATTCGTTGTGCATAATTGACTCTCCTTGTAGAGAATTGAGACATCACATGACTTGCTATGCCTCAAATTAATTAGATGAGGTTAACTAATGACTTTAAGAGAAGTTCGCACGCCTATCTACTCTGAAATAGTCCGAATCGCTCCAATTAGACAGCAAAGAAATCTATGCGATGCTCTCTTCGCGCAAGCGATACTCTTGAGGACTCAAACCGATTTCCGCTTTAAATGCTGCCGCGAATTTGCTCGCATTTTCATAGCCAATACTTAAGGCAATTTCTGCAACAGTGTAATTCGTTATACGCAGCTTCATTGCCGCCGCGGTCATTCGATAACGGCGCAAATACGAGTAAATCGGAACGCCATATATGTCTTTGAAGCATTGCTTCATAGTGGTAAGTGGGATGCCAAATTGCTCCGACAGGTCACTCAAAGTATGGTGGTTTTGAACGTCGTTGCATATGAAGCTCGCAATCTCACGAACCTTATCAACATGCTCTTTGTGGTAGTAGCGCGAAGCTGGCTGCTCGCTTACATTTTCCTGGCAATCTAAATAGGTAAGCAGTTCGAGCACCTTTGCACGAATATAATTCTTCTTTTTTTCATCGTAGGGTTGATAGAACGGACTAAAGTCAAAATCAAAGTTTGAGAAATTGCACGAAATCAGAGTATTCTCATCTGGACATAGCTTTGAGCGCAAACCCAACAAATCAATGCTAATTCCGGAAGCACACTCCTGCAGACCTTTTTTAGCATCCTCGATGAGAATTCCTATAGTAACGCCGCGATACCTTCCTAAAGGAAATGAAAAGCCGCAGGTATGGTTCTTGCGAGAATCAAGATGCAGGAGTCCGGATTCCATTTTCTTTTCTGCAAGACGATTCGCACTCCACTCAAGACGCCCCTCGAGACAGTGGTCGATGCTGAGCATTTCGACGCATGGCACAAATTTTGAATCGCAGGTATCCATCGTGAAATCGTTTTGAATGAGGAATATGCCAGGCAGAAGAAGGTAATAGATCATTGATCCCCTACCGGTCTCGTTTTCCATTTCAAAAGTTAGGCGATCGTCATCAAGGGTAACCTTGCCCATCGAGGCAATCGAATGAGAAAAATCCTCTAAGCTCATATACTTTTTTGTTGCATCCATATTGCTTCCTCATTCTGCCTTTAGCTTAGGCAATATGCTCTTCTTCAGTGGCGAATTCCGGACTTGCTTCAAGTGTCTCGATAAAAAAATCGAGCATGTGCGCAAGACCGTTTTTGTCCAGCGGGTATACCTCTAAAATCGTACCTTCTTCAAAATGAGCTACGTGGGTACAGCACTGAAGAATGAGCTCGGGATCATGAGTGATAACCAAAACCGTGCGCCCGGCTTTTTGTAGCGCTTTCAAGCGATGGGCCACCATATGCATATGCCTAAGATCAAGCCCACTTGTTGGTTCATCAAAAACGATACAAGGGCGGCTTGAAGCAAGAGCAGAGGCTATAGCAACCCTTTGCTTTTGCCCACCCGAAAGCGACATCGGATGAGCGTCTTTGACAGCCATAAGGTTAAGGTCGCTCAATATCTCCAGTGCCTGACTTGAGTTCTCCTTCTCCTCTTTGCCTGCGAAGCTTATCTCTACCTCTTCGAGAACACTGTCGGTAAATAGCTGATGATTAACGTCTTGCATAACCAAAAAAGCCTTATCTTTCACTTTTTTGAAAGGTCGCGCATCAATAACCGTGTCGTTTTCAAGATGAGCAAGCGTTCCTTTTGCCTTTTTTTCCAGCCCGCACAAGCATCTCGCAAAGGTGCTCTTGCCTGCTCCATTATGCCCAATACATGCAATGACGGCGTTTTCGGGTAGTTCGCACGACTCTATTTTTAGACACTCTGGTTGATGCTTATAGGCAAACGACATGTTCTCAATCTTGAGTCTACGCGTCACTTGTTTATCGGGCTGTACAGCCTCTTGCGAGCTTTGGCGCAAGGTGTCAAGAGAGAAAATGCGGAGTCCTTTTTGCGAGAGTTCGTCAGCAGAAAGATTAACTATCTCGTCTCGATGAAAGACTTCTGCAATCCTACCCTCATTCATCAACACCACCCTGTCAACGAGGTTCCGTAGGTAATGAAGACGATGCTCAGCCACGACCACTGTTTTGCCAAGCTTTTTCCAAAGCTCAATCTGCTTCATCAGCCGGATGCTTGCCTTCATATCAAGGTTTGATGAGGGCTCATCCAATACGAGAACATCTGGTGATGCCACCGAAACAGAAGCACACGCTATCTGTTGTTTTTGCCCCCCGGAGAGCTTAAACAGATTGCGTCCAAGAAGTTCCTTCATGTTCATCTCAGAGGAGACTTCGTGTATCCTCCGCTGTATCTCTCCTTTTTCAACACCAAGGTTTTCGCTACAAAAAGCTAGTTCACTTGTAGTGTTTATGGTAAAGAACTGACTCCGGGGATTCTGAAATACTGAGCCAACCGAGTCTGCAAGATCATAAAGCTCACATGAAGCGATATCTTTTCCATTAACGCAGACCGAACCCGAGAGTTTCCCATCGTAATAATGAGGAACAAGACCATTGATAAGGCGTGTTAACGTAGTTTTTCCACACCCCGAACTTCCGCAAAGAAGCACGACTTCGCCTTGCTTTATCGTAAGACTAAGATTACGTACTCCGCCCTCATCGTGACCTGCCCCATAGGTAAACGATACCTTATCAAGGGTAATGATGTTTTGTGTTTCCGCTATCACAGCACACCTACTAAGTTGAGAATAAAGATAGAAAGCGCTCCAAAACACGCTGCCATCACAACATAATCCACGAGCTTAAATCCAATTTTCGCAATACTCGTTCGCGGACTGGGAGACCCAAGTCCTCGCGTGAGAGCCGACGCAGATAATTCCTCGCCAATTCTGAGCGAACACATAATCATGGGTATTACGCGATACTCAAACATTGCCGCAACCCTGCCTCCCGAAAAACGGATGCCGCGCATTGTCATTGCATCATTTATCGACCCAAACTCCTCTGCAACCGTAGGGGCGAATCTGAACATGACCGACAAGGGAGTAACGATATAGCGCGGCACGTGCATACGCTCCATAGCACTTACGAACTCGCTCACATTAGTCGTTGTTATGAAATACCAGCCCATCATGACACACGGCATAAACCGGCTGACTATGACATAAACCATGCTTAAAAGTAAGTTTGGAGCACCGCCAACATAGGGCATAACGAAATTTGAAAGCAAGATGAACGCAACGAGCACTGTCACGTAAATGAAAGCTCCCTTAAATCGTCGCTCCCATATACACAGCAGAGGCGGAACGAACATGAGGGCTAGCTTAAGCACCTGCATAATCTCGCCTGTGCCCCCTGTAATAATTACGAGGCTGACCGTCATGAGTAAAAGCAGCTTTGTGCGAGGGTCGAGCTTTGCGCTTCCTAACTGGGATGCCTGGTCAGAGGCTGCAAACATCAAGCCATTCCTGCTTTCTCGAAGTGCTTCTTAAGTGCGAGTTTTCCAATGAACCCACCAGCAATTCCTGAGACAAAGCAGACTACCAGCAACACAGGAAGAATCCAATCGGGCATAACCATCATAAGGGTTGACGCATATTCAGCTCCGTAGCCTCCTGCAATCAAATTCTCTGTATAGGCAGCGCGATTAAGTACGATTGGCAAATAATTGCCGATTATTGTCATGCTGAATATTCCGTAGCCAATGATGCCTTTTCGTACGCTTTTGTAGTCACCTGTTTTCATGTAGAGATCAGCGATAAACCCAAATAACATACCCGCCGGAAGGGCAAGAATCCCCATTCCGCCCAAGAATAGGGCAAATCCAATGAGAGTTGCCATGATGGTTACCATGCCAAATTTCTTGACTCTTGTTAAAAAGAGCATATAGGGAATTCCCCCAAGTAGGGGGCAAACTACGGCTAGAGCAGGAATCAAGTAAGGGACAAACCCAACGAAAGACCCCAGCATTACCAATACAAAATACAGAACTGTAAATAAGCCAATATTAATGAGATCTTTTCCGTTGAGCCTTGAGCTCTTTGTTTCGGTTGTGAGCGTTGCTTCTGTAGACATAACGCTTCCTTTCTTTATGCGTATACGCTTTTCTTAAACGATGTAGGTACAGTGTCATTGCAGTTTCGCAGTATGTTAGATTAAGTTAACTTTTGCATTATAGAAAAAATGTCGAAAAAAGACAAGCCCCGATAGACCTTTTTGACTCCATTTAGTCGACCAACAGGAGCCGACTTTAGCTAGCACATAAACAGCGCTGCTCCATGCGTTGTGCCGGTGGGCCCGGTGGATGATCAAAGTCTTAACCAGCTTGCGCTATGCTTATGCAGACTCAAGAAAGAAGGATTATATGAACTATCAGGAATTACAAGACGAAATCAAAAACGCTATGCGCAATAAAGACAAGGAGCGCCTTTCGATTTTGCGTCAGGTTCACGGCGAGATAAAAAATATCGAAGTGAATGAGCGTCGCGAGATCGTCGATAAAGATGTCGACGACATGTTCAAGCGCCTTATCAAGCAAACAAAAGAAACGCTGGATGGATCTATCAAAGCCGGCAACAACCAGGAGCGCACTGATACGCTTTCTGCGCAGGTGGCAATCCTGGAAGGGTATCTGCCCAAGCAGATTTCAGGCGACGAGCTTTCTGCACTGATTGACTCAACACTCGCGGAAACAGGCGCTTCCACCAAAAAAGATATGGGTCGCGTTATGGGAGCACTTACCCAAGCAACTGGTGGCAACTTCGACAAGGCTCAAGCGGCAAAGATTCTTGGCCGCAAGCTCGCGTAGTTTTTTCAGCTTCAAGCTGAAGATGCTCTTAGATGCGCTACCGCTTTTGCCCTCTACTTTTTCAATTTTTGCCATTTCTCTGCACAGATGGCCCTTAGTCCGGAATTACCGTTAGAGATGCCGCGCGATAAGCGTGGCGTCGTCGCAGAAATACCAGGTCATAGAAGCTCAAGCAACTTGAACAACGTTAATCCTGAGGCAAAAGTACAGGCTAATTCCGGACTAAGGACCATCTGTGGCAGCAAAAGTCAGTTTTCTAGAAAACTATTGGTAGGCCAAGCACGCAAAGGGTCGCGATTTGTCGCATTGCTAAACCAAATAACACGGACGTCGCTAATCAAGCAACTTTTTCGTATTTGTAGAGCGAATACGTTGAGGTCGATTCATCAACGTAGTAATCGTTCACGAGCAGGAAAAAATCCTCTTTGTTGTCAAAAACGTGACCAAGAATATCTTTTGATGTATCAGCCAAGACCGTCTCTTCGCCGGCAGCTATTGGCTTAACTTCGTTGTTACTAAATTCGTAAATGCCATCTTGCAGACATATAGTGAGCCTGTCAGAACCCGGATCCGTCTCAACAGTTGGGTAAATTCGGGAAGCTATGCCAACTCCATGCTCGCTAAACAAGCGCGTGAGCTCTTCACTGGATACGTCGCCGTATACACCCGTCGACAAATCAAGCGTACTGATTTTGAGGGCATGCCGCTTGCCAGCTGCTCCTCCCCGCGCCATTTCTAACAATTCAGAAAATTCAGGAGCATCTTGCCCTCCCGAATAAAGCTCACTCAAATCTTCAGAGATGACATAAACCGTTCCATCTAATATCGCCGCATCAAGGAAGAGCTGCGAATCACGGTATCCATCTGCAGGCATGCGCGTAATGCTTTCGCTGGCAATATCGAGGACGTAAAACGATTTGCCATAGTCGACAAAAAGAACCTGGTTGTTTTCCAGCGGAATAGTTTCAAGGTATGAGGCAGCCGATAAAGAATGCTCTGAGGCATCGACGTTTAGCTCGCGATAGTTATTCTCAAGAGCAAGGTCGATGAGGAAAAAGCGTGACTTTAACTCGAGATTCGAGTTATCGGCAACAACGCAAATGATTTTGCTGTCTTTTGTTATGGCAGAAGAAATAACGCTCTCGGAGGCTCCCAAAGAAAGCAGTTCGTTGAAGTTAACGAGCTCTTTCCATGAGTTATCGTCGTTGAGTTCCCATAACGAAGGAACTTGCTTGAAGCTGTTGGAGTAGTTCTCGTCTGCTTTCGTGCCTACCATCCACAGCTTACCGCTGTCGGTTTTTTCGGCAGAAACGTCAACTAAGATACCCTCTGGAACGTCGATTTTTGTTTCGGTGTATTCGGTAGTTGCAGGTCCCGCAGTAGAGTCTGCTTCTTTACTCTCCTGCTGCGCGCAAGCGGTCAAAACTAAGGCAGCGATTATTGTTATGAATAGAAGAAGGCAGGTACGCAGAGCGAGCTTAAGATGATTCGGAAATGCATCGACGGTCATAAAGGCCTCTTTTCGCGATTCTCAATTTCGGTTTATTCTAGCATATGACCTCATCAGTCTGGCAATCGTTAGCCAAAGAGCATTGAGCGTTGCTGCGTCAGCCCCGCTTACACGTCTTCTTCAAGTTTCATTCTAGTGCACGAAATCTCGAGCGCGGCATACAGCTAGAGCCAGCCGTCTTAATACTCTTCGATGTCTGTCTCTTCGATACGTCCTCTGAACGTTCGATAAATGATGAAGTGATACACCAACACCAGCGGCAAGCCGATACACACGATAATCGCCATCCAGAACAACGACAGCTCTGAAGCTGATCCGCTCATTGCGGTGATCGTTGGTCCAACGCTGTTGGCAGAAGCAACCACAAACGCGGGAAACATTGAGGCGGCGAAGACTCCCACGAGCGAAAACGCTGATACCGACTGACTCAAAAACGCAGCCTTGTCGCTTCCCTTGCGTGCAAAGTACATCGAGAGAATAATCGCTGCAAGCACTAGAAGCGCAAAAACAACCCGCAGCACCGCAAGCTCGGGCATCATTTCTGGTCCGGCACCCACATGCGCATATCCGGTTACAACTACGAGCAGCACCAAACACGCGATCTGTATAGGCATGCACCATTTTGCTGCGCGACTCTGCAACTCAGAAGGCTTCGGAGCTTTCAAACTTAACCAGGTTAGACCCTGCGCAAGAAACATCGCTAACCCGAGCAAACCGCACAAGAGCGTAAACGGTGTGATGAGACCCAACAGAGGGATGCCCGCGTAATCGCCATGAGCGTCCATGGGAATACCCGCAAACACATTGCCGATAGCCACGCCAAACAAAAGTGCTGGCAGCAAAGACCCTACGAAAAAGCAGCCATCCCATAGCTTTCGCCACTTAGCATCATGTGAGCGAAACTCAATGGAAACCGCGCGCGCAATCAAGCCGAATAAAACTAGCATGATTGCCAAATAGAAGCCCGAGAACGTTGTGGCATACACATGCGGAAACGCCGCGAACAAAGCGCCTCCTGCGGTCAGCAACCACACCTCGTTTCCGTCCCACACCGGGCCGATGCTTCTGCGTGCGATGGCTTTTTCTTTCTCGTTCTTTGCGATGAAGGGATACATCACACCCACGCCAAGATCAAAACCATCAAGCACAAAATAACCCGCGATTAAGACCGCAATCAGCACAAACCACAGCCCTTGTAAGAAAGTGATATCCATTACTGCTCACGCCCCTCTCGCTCTTCATCTGCCATGCGAGCAGTAGCTGTCTCCCCTACAGCTACTACTGCGGCATCTGTTTTTGATTCAGTTTCAAGCGCTGGACCAGCTTTGATAAAGCGAGCAACCACCCGCGCCCAGGCTATCAAGATAACGGTATATACCACCGCGAAAAGGCCAAGTGTAATCAGGATTTCAGGCGCAGACAGTGAGGAAAGTCCGTCGACCGTAAGCAATGCGACACCATCAGGGCCCGTTGTTGAAGGGTAAACCACCCACGGTTGGCGGCCAATTTCTGCGGTGATCCATCCGCTTTGGATTGCGATGAAGGGGAATACTGGTGATATTACTAAGATACGTTGCAGCCAGCGCATGTTCTTAATTCTTCCGCCGCGGAAACTAAAGATGAGTGCCAGAATCGCACAAAGCATGATAGCTCCGTACATGAGCACCATCAGGTGATAACTCTGGAAAACAAGGTTAACAGGCAGCTCTTCGACCACCATGTCGGAGTATTTCTCATTTTCTGCAAGCTCGTTGAGACCTTGATACTCGGCATCGAAATCTCCCGTTGCTAACAAGCTTGTGCCTCCCGGGATGGTAAAGGGGGCAATAACCTCTTGCGTTTCTTCGTCGACAAAACCGATAAGGTAGAGCGGTGCCGCCTCCCCTTCATACATGCCCTCCATCATGGCAAGCTTCGTGGGTTGCTCTTCAGCAACAACTACCGCCGAAGAGTGGGCGGTTACCAGCATCAAGCACGACACAACAATTGCCACCACCGAGCTCGTCCGAAGCGTTTTCATAGCGAAATCGCTGTTACGCTTTTTGAGCAGATACCAAGCAGCAACTGCCATTGCAAAGAAGGCTCCCATGATTAGCAGGGCAACCACAACATGCGAATAACGTGCGAACAAAGACGAGTTGAAGGCTGCTGCAAAGAAATCAGTAATGACTGCCTTGGATCCATCGGCTGCTAGTTCGGCACCTGCGGGAGTCTGCATCCATGAATTCGCGATGAGAATCCAAAGCGCCGACAGGCACGAACCGAACCACACCAGCCATGCCGAGACCAGGTAAAACTTAGGCGAGACCTTCTTTCTGCCAAAGAGAAGGATGCCTAGGAACACCGATTCGAGGAAGAAGGCGAACAGTGCCTCTGCCGCCATTGGGGCACCGAAGATATCTCCGACGAACCTTGCGTAATCCGCCCAATTGGTACCAAAGGAGAATTCCATCGTGATACCAGTTGCCACCCCTACCGCAAAGGTCGCCGTGAATATCTTCACCCAAAAACGTGAAGCACCTGCGTCTTCTTCGGTGCGAGACCGATAGAAACGAGTTTCGGAAATAGCCATTATCAAACCGATTCCGATTGATAGCGGCACAAAAATGAAGTGAAATATCGCTGTTCCCGCAAATTGGATGCGTGATAGTAATGCGACGTCTGTAAAGATGTCCATTACACACCCCCTCCCAAGCGTGTGTAGGTCAAGCTTTCGAGAACGTAAATTAAACTGCCTGGGAGTAATTGTACTTGTTTACCCAGACCGAGGGGGCAATGTCAAAAACTCGTTGGCGCTTTGTTGGGCTGCCGTTTCTGTAAAGTGGCTTGCTTGGATGTTGCGTGCGACGGGTGCGATGCAATCTTAGTAATAGCGATAGTAAGCGGCGCAGCTTCCTTCGGAAGAAACCATGCAGGGTCCGATAGGGTTTTCGGGTGAGCACACCGTGCGGAAGAGGGGGCAATCGTTTGGAGGCATGATTCCTCGCAACACATCTCCGCATCTGCACCCTTTGGGTTCCTGCGTCTCTTCAACTTCAGGCTGAAGGCGCAGTACCGCATCAAATTGCTCGAACTCGGGACGAATCGTATAACCTGAACCAGGAATTGGACCAAGCCCGCGCCAGGTTGCGGTGCAGGTATCAAACACCTCGTCGATTACTGCCATCGCCGTTTGATTGCCTTCCGGCATAACGCCACGCGCGTAAGCTATTTCTATCTCGGAGCGCCCTTCGTGAAGCTGGCGCACAATCATCGCAATACCCTGCAACACATCTACAGGCTCAAATCCAGTGATAACGCCCGCAACTCCGTAGTTCTCGGCAAGAAACTCGTAAGGCTTTGCCCCGATAATAGTGCTTACGTGACCAGGAAGAATAAGCGCATCAACCTTAAGCTGAGGATCGTTGATTATTGCCTCCAGCGCACCCGGCATGTTTTTATGCGCGGCAAACACGCTGAAGTTTTTGAGACCCATCGCCTTGGCACGCTTGATTGCCATCGCCACGAGAGGCGTGGTAGTTTCGAAGCCGACTCCTACAAATACCACTTCTTTATCGGGATTGTCCTGCGCGATTTTCAGCGCGTCGAGCGGAGAATACACGATGTTAATTGAGCGTCCTGCCGCCTGCTCTTCCAAAAGACTTGAAGTTGATCCTGGCACGCGGGTCATGTCGCCAAAGGTGGTAATCATCACATTGGGGATGCGCGCGAGAGCTATCACAGTATCGATGTCATAATTTGCCGTTACGCAAACCGGGCAGCCCGGGCCAGATGCCAGCTTGATTCCTTCCGGCATAAGAGAGCGAATGCCGTTGCGTGCAATAGCCACCGTGTGAGTGCCGCATACTTCCATGATGGTAGCCTGCTCGGGAGCCAAAGCTTGAATTGAGTCAACTAGACCCTTTGCTAGCTCGGGGTTTTTAAACTGGGCAAGATCCATTATTTCCCCGGTCTACTCTGAAAGAAGTGCACGAAGGCTCGGCTGCGCGGGGGCTCCAGCGCTTGCCTCCGCAGCAAGCTCATCTTCGGCCAACTCAGGGAACTCCCTGATAAGATCCAAAGTTTCTTGCGCGTACTCCTCACTTACAACCTCAATAGCGAAACCGGCATGAACGAGCACATAGTTTCCAACTGCAGCTTGCGGCGTTAAATCGACCGAAATATCGCGGCTTACTCCAAGGATATCGACTGTGGCAATATTGTCATCGTTAATTGAATTAATCTTTGCAGGTATGGCCAAACACATAGCAGCCTCTTTTCGTAACTCTAGAGATTGTTCGCGACACACGTTAGCGCACGCGGCATCCCTTATTCGTTGTTCAAGGCCAATGCTACCACAGCTTGACCGAAGGAGATACACCCATCGTTAGGCGGTAGTTCTCGATTGATGGCAACCGTAAAACCTTCGAGCGGCAAGGCCTCGAACAGGGATTCCACGAGATAACGATTCATGAACACCCCGCCCGACAAGGCAATTGTCTGGATGTCATACATCATGCGCAAAGCCAGCGAGGTATCGACAACGGCTTTCACAAAGGCGTCGTGAAAACGTCGTGCGATTATGCCGATAGGAGTTTCTTTAGCCAGGTCATCAAGCATAGCTTTAAAAACAGGGGCGGCATCAAGAAGTAAGATTGAAGTGTCCTGAGCGGTACTTTCGGGTGTGGCCGTATTCTTAATAACCTCAATGCGATAGGCGTCATCATCATCAGTAGGCTCATCTGAGGTGAACGGCGTTATTGCTGCCTCAAGCAAGATTGCCCCTTCTCCCTCATAACGGGGCTCAACACAGACTCCAAGAAGAGCCGATGCAGCATCGAAAAGACGACCCACCGAAGAGGTCAAAGGCGTATTGAGTTCCTTTTCAATCATCTGATTGCAGATGTGCGCGCTTTGTCCCATGCCCTCTATAAACTCCTTGGCTTGGGGATGCTCCAGCAGGTCAAACGCCCACAAGGCCCCATAGGCCATACGTTGCGGATGTTTGATAGCTGCAGCCGCTCCGGGCATAGGAACATAGGCGAAGTTGGCAAAGCGCTCGAAGGTTTGATAATTACAGAGAAGAACCTCGCCTCCCCATATGTTTTTGTCAACGCCATATCCGGTGCCATCGAAAGCGAATCCGACAACAGGTGGCTCAAGCGAGTTTTCTGCCATTACTGAAGCAATGTGTGCATGATGATGTTGCACCTCAACATGAGGGTAGTTTTGCTCGTGTACCCATTTCGTACTCAAATATTCAGGGTGCATATCGCTCACCAAAAGCTTTGGCTGTATTTCGAAAAGAGTCTCGTAGCGCCGTTTTGCCTCAAGCCAAGCATCGAAGGTTTCAGCATTTTCCATATCGCCAATATGTTGCGAGACGAAAGCTTCGTTATCGCGCGTGAGACAAAAGGTGTTCTTTTGCTCAGACCCAGCAGCAAAAAGCTCGGGTCTCGGCTTGTCTTCTGACGTGCTGCTTTGAACCTGCTCAGGAATCACAATCGGCATCGGAGCATATCCGCGCGCGCGACGAATGAGCTGGATGGCTTGTTGTTCTCCGCAGGTGATTACGCGCACGACTGAATCATCATAGCGCGCCACGATAGCGCGATTATGCCCAAGAAAGGCATCCGCGACACCCGCGAGCACCTGCTGCGCTTCCTCGTCGTCGGTAACAATTGGTTCATCGTGGATGTTAGCCGAAGTCATAACCAACATTCCGCCAAATCCCTGCAGTAACAGATGCTGAATGGGAGTGTATGGCAGCATCACTCCGAGCTCGGCAAGACCATCGGCCAAACCTGGAGCAAAAACTGCGTCGGCTCGTTTTTTCAAAAGGACTATGGGGCGCTGCGAACCTGTGAGTAGCTTTTCTTCGACCTCATTCACCTCGCACAGAACTCGAGCTTCATCAAGGCTTTGCACCATTACGGCGAAACCTTGTCCCTTTCGACGCTTACGTGAACGCAGCTCGGCAAGTGCAGAAGCATTCGTAGCATCGCACACCAAATGAAAGCCCCCCAAACCCTTCACAGCAAGAATTTTTCCTGCACGTAAAGCCTGTACGGCTCGATCGAAAATCGCGTCGTTCTCTTCGCGCGTTGCTCCCACTATAGCCACGCTATCCGGGTGATGATTCTCGCTGCCCGGATGGATTGGGTGGGATTGTTGGGATTGGATATCGGGTTCGAGCCACGCTACATGGGGCCCACACTCAAAGCAGGCATTGGGCTGTGCGTGAAAACGTCGATCCAGCGGATTATCGTATTCTGACTGACATGCTTCACACATTGGGAAATTGCTCATTGAAGTATTGTTTCGATCATAGGGCAGCGCATTAATAATAGTGAAGCGCGGTCCGCAGTTAGTGCAATTAATAAAGGGATAGTGATAGCGCCTGTCTTGCGGGTCGAACAGTTCGCAGCTACAATCCTCACAAGTTGCAAGATCGGGCGAAATCAGAGTTGTTTTTTCAACCTCAAGTTCGTCGGAAAACCGAATCTCAAAACTTGAAAAATCCTCGAGGGGAACTTCTTTCATCTCGATTTCGGTGACCTGGGCGGCGGCTGGAGGATTCTCAGAAATCTCTAGGATAAAGCCATCAAGATGCTTCGCTTCGCCTTCGGCATGAATAAAAACGCCGTCGGTCGCATTAAGAACCCAGCCATTGATCTGGTATCTTTGGGCAAGTCGATACACAAAAGGACGAAAGCCAACACCTTGCACCACGCCTTTTACCTGTATATCTAACGCCTCTATCAAACTACAAAACTCCGCTCATCACGATAGTCCTACGAGATTATTTAGCTAGCCCGTTTGTTCCTGATCGAGCTCTTCAAGCACACGCACCACGAAGTCTGACAAAGCTCGCAGGGTCACACCCGAATTATCTGGTAGATGAATATGGAGGCAACGACGATTGCGCTCGCCTAACACTTTTAAATCGCCAGCAGCTTGAGCTTTTGCAAGGGATCCAAGGCTCGAAGCTTCTCCTTTTAGAGGAACATCCTTCAGTTCGTCGGCCGACAGAATCAAAAATACACCGGTGTTCGGTCCACCTTTTTGAAACTGCCCCGTTGAATGCAGGTAACGAGGTCCCACTTCGAGGCACGATACTACCCCGCGTTTGTCGCCGACAAAGTTACGAATATTCTCGAGTGCCTCACGACGCCCCTCGCCTGCAAAAGGAAGAAAGGCATTCAGCGCAAAATAATCGCCAGGGCTGATGCTGCCAAGCAGGGCACGCAGCGCATCTTTCAGATTTGCAATGCCCTCAAAACAAGGAGCAAGGCTCACCTCGATTGTTCCCGTATGGATGGGCCCCAGATGATCGTCGGTGAAATCGGGTTCTGGCTGGCCATCACTCAAAATATCGAGGACAACCGCCTTTGCTGAAGCTACGTCTGGCTGATCAAAAGGACACACCTTCATAAGATAGCCGCACATTGCCGTGGCGTACTCCCACATAACAAAGTGCTCGGCAAGCTCGGCCACACTATCTATCTTAAAATTCACTCGCGGAATTGCGTTGTTGATATATGCGAGACTCATTTCGAAATTCTTGCGCTCATCCCACAGGTCGGTTTGTGTTTGGTACACAATAGCAACGCGATCGCCCGCATCATGCGAGGCAAGTAAGGCATCGATTTCGATATTTGGCAGAATGCCCTTACCTTCTTTACCAAGACTTTCTGCAACCAACTGCTCAATCCAGAGACCTAATACGCGCCCTCTCTTTGGCGTGAAAAAGCTGAATTTATCTCGTCCCAGCAGGTAATTGTCGTAGAGAAAAGCCGCCAGACCAATTGCGGGGTTATCGATTGCATCTTCCGAGCAACGATTTTCTGCATCTACTGCGTGCGCGATAAGCTCGTCGATATCGATTCCTGCCAAAGCAGCCGGCACTAACCCGAAGACTGAGATAGCCGAAAAGCGCCCTCCAACCGAAGGCTCGCCAGAAAACACTCCGCGCCAACCCTCTTCTTTCGCTTGCTTTTCGAGTTCAGATTGTGGATCGGTGATAGCAACGAGATGCTTGACCACTTCCTCTTTGCCAAGACTCTCTTCGAGCACGGCGCGCACCGCCTGGAAAGAGAGGCGTGTTTCGATAGTGCCTCCGCTCTTGGACGAGACGATAACAAGCGTCTCTTGCGGCTTTGCTTCAGCCATTATCGCGCGAAGACGCACTGGCGAAACCGAATCGAGCGTGCGAAAAGAAACCTGTCCGGAATCCTTCTTGTTATATTTTGTGATGGTCATAGGTGCCTGCGTTGAGCCGCCTTGACCGATGAGTACTGCCGTCTTGATTCCAGAAGCAAAGACTTCCTCTGCAAATTCCTTAATAGACGCAAGCGACACGGGGGGGTTGGTCGCAAGATCAGTCCATCCCATAAAATTCTCAGCACACGCGCGTGCCTCTTCCGAAAAATCGTACAAGCTTGCATCTTGTGCATGAACTCGACTTGCCACCTTATTCTTTACTAAGGTTTTCGCCGACGGATAGAGTTTTTCCACTTCACCAATAAGCATATTCCCTCTTTCGCTAAAGTTTCCCTATTCTAGCAGAGGAAAGATATGACAGCAGCTTTTCCGCAATATCAGCGGGGAGGGGCATGGCGCCACCTGGTATCGTCACTCTCAGGGTGGGAGCCCTTTCCAGCCACGTACCGTTTTTGGTGGTGCGTCGCTTTTTCGGGAGCCCTTCGGGCTCACCTCTCAAGCGGGGTTCTTACACCAACATTCGGGACGCTACCGGGACGCTACCATTTAATTTCAAAAATCGCTCTTTTTTGGAAGGGATGGCCCCTAGTCCGGAATTTTCATTGAGAATACCGGGCATCGGGCACTTCGGCTCCACTGAAATGCCAGGTCATAAAAAATCATGCTAGGTATGAAGCGGGAAATGCATCGGTTAAATCCGGAATAGGGGCCGTCTCTTCCAAAATATCTGTTTTACAGGCTTTTTTTGCGCGGACAACGCGCAAGACAGAGCTCAACTAAAATATGCGGCACAGTTCTTTACTTAAGCGGAAAACAAAGCTTCCCAATTAAAATTGCTTTAATTGAAGGCCTTCGCGCCTGCCTCAACTAAAGAATCTGGCGTTATTTTTTAGTTGAGGCAGGCGCACCAAGCGTTCAAGCGCCACGAAAGAAATAGGTCTTAGCCCTTGAGAGATTTTTGGAATCGCTTAAGAAAGGGTGCGGTTTCTACAAGAGGGGCTAATTCAATTACGCCACAGTACCGAGCTGCATTCTGCGTAATCAAGCCCGGCTTATACACCAACATGGTGATAGTCATATCGGCAACAATGCACGGTTTAGCTGCTTCTCCGGTTTGAGCCGAAAATCCGCTCGGAACATCAACTGCTATCAGGAATGAATCCTTGTGCAACTTAAGATGTCTGTTCATGACAGAGATCCAAGAAGAATAAGGCTCCTTCACTTCGTAGCCTGAAAAGCCTGTTCCCAAGAGAGCATCGACGACCACTTCGGCTTTTTCAACTTCATGCGTCATAATCTCGGCGCTGGGGTTAATCACAACGCGCAAAGGAAGACCTTGCTTATGAGCAGCATACGCAACCTCGAGCGCTTTTGTTCTGGCGGGCTCTGCCACAATCTTCTCAGGCATCTTTGGCAAAACAAGTGAAACCGTATATCCCCTCTCGGCTAAATCTTGCGCAATAACCCACCCGTCGCCACCATTATTGCCCGTGCCACAAACGACAAGCACAGAAACCGGCTCGGGGTTTCGTGTGATAATCGCCTGCGTCACAGCATGTCCTGCCTGCTCCATAAGCTCAATCAGTGGTGTTCCGTTTTCTGCAATCAGATGCTCAAGCAATACCACATCAGAAACAGGGAGTACCGTTATGCGCTCCCTTACCGCCTCTGCTCCATCTATGGTCATCAGACGCGTGCCGCTGATATGCTCGTTGAGTGTCGCGAAAATGCGATTGTCTTTCTTTGCACGCAGGTTACGCACTATCAGCGTCGCTGCCCACACAAGCACCCCGATACCCAGAAAAACTATCAGAAACGGTTGCACGGCAACAGCTAAGGACGAAAACTCCGAGAGCGAATCGAGCGAGCTTGCATCAAAAGAAGTCAGCCAGCTTAGAGTCCAAAACGGCAGCGCCGCCATGACAAATAGCAAAAGATAGCGGATAACTATCTGATACCACCTTGCCGGACAAGCATCAGGCCTGACAATCACTAGTTTGAGCAGCTTGTGTCCGAGCGTCTGCCCCTGCGTCAAAATTGGCACCAGCACAAACACGAGTAACAAAGCAAGCGCCTGATTAACTATGAGAAGCTCGGCTCTCGCAAGGCCGAGCTCGAGTGTTGGCACAAGATAACTGAACGCCTCAAGAGCAAGCCCGAAAAGAAAAGCAAGCAAGCCTGCGAGAGCCATGTCTATCAAGAAAGCAAGAACGCGTCGAGTTAGGCTTACCCGAGTACCTGCAAAACGAGCTTCCTGATTGAGCATTCGGATGCTTGGCAAATATCGAATCGCGGGTCCTATTACCCAAAAACCCAGCATCGCTCCAAAGGTGTTTGTCATCAAATCATCCACATCAAAGAGGCGATAGGGATGCTCATACCAACCGAACAAGCCGGTAAACTGCGATATCTCGAAGAACAAACTCGTGCCAAAACCAGCAAGCAGCACCTGCCACCATGAAAGCCTGAAGTAGTAACGGAGAAACATTCCGAGAGGCATGAGGAGCAGCATATTAAACACCGCTTCATACACGCTCGAATTTTTAAGAAGCGAAAGCCATGTGGAGGGATCATTCAATTCAACCGCAGAGGTCACCATGATGTTTTGGACAAAGGTAAAGGGCACCAACTGTGGATGCTGAGCATAGGCAACTACAGCTGTTCGACTTTCTGGCAGAGGCAGAATCACGAGAAAATAGGCGCACAGCAGGTAAAAGACAAACAGATACACCAAAAGGCTGCGCCACCAAGGAATCGAGCCATAGCGTCGATATTGATGCACCATATAAGGAACCGTGATAAGAAGTGACAAAAACGGAAACAGGAATACTGCGGTAACTATATCATTGAGGTAAACTTGCACGATTTAGATATGTCCACTTTTCATCTTCGAAAGCATACTTGCCTAAAACCACCTAGGCTGGCTCTTTTGACAAGCTCTTTTATCAAATTTGCAGGGCAAGTACCCACCTTGCAGCTAAAGACCCAAGGCCTTCTTCAGCGCAGAAACACGACGACGCGAAACAGGAATCTTTTCTTCAACCCCATTGAGCGTTAAAAGCAGCGTGCCGCCCGAAACAGACTCAACCTCTTCAACTGAAGAAAGGTTAACCAGGTATCCACGATGTACGCGGAAGAACCCGTGACCACCCAAGCGTTTTTCGAGTTGCGCCAAGCTGACCGTTGAGAAGTAGCGATTGGTGTCGGTTTGCAAATAAGCATAATCATCGCGCGCCATAACGAAACGAATCTTATCAATACCGATGAGTATCTTTTTGCCGCCCTTTTCAACAGGAATTCGCTCAGAGCGCTGAGCCTTTGCATACAGTGAAACATGCTCGCGAACCCGCGCGATAGCTTGCGCCAGGCGGTCTACCTCAACCGGTTTTACCAAATAATCGATGGCGTTAACTTTGAAGGCCTCGAGGGCATACTCGCTATAAGCCGTAATAAACACAACCACAGGTGGAAACTTCAGACGCTGAAGAGCCTCTGCAAGCTGTAGGCCAGTTGCTTCAGGCATGTTGATATCGAGGAACATTACATCGCACGGAACCTCTTTGAGTTTTTCGATTGCTTCTCGGACGCTGGCGGCTTCTGCAACAACCTCAGTTTGTCCAAGCTCGTCAAGCAAGAACTTTAGTTCTGACCGCGCGGGAGCCTCGTCGTCTACGATGATTGCCTTAATCACGATGTTCCTCCAATCGATTAGTAAGGGCGTGAATATGTTACCCCATTATAGGACAAGTTAGCCCTTTGAATTCATGTTTTCAGCGGCACCGGAAAGCACAAGGGTGACTGTGGTACCTTTGCCAAGCTCACTTTCAACTTCCATGCGTGAATCGGCTCCAAAAATTCCTCGAATGCGATCACGAACATTGCGAACGGCGATGCCGAGACCCTTATTAGACTTCGACTTCATTATGTTTTTGGAAGCCTCTTCGCTCATGCCAACGCCGTTGTCTCGCACGCGGAGCAGCACATTTTTGCCCTCAATTTCGCCGATGATTTCGATGTCGAGCCTTCCTTCAGAAGGCATGGCGTGACGCACCGAATTTTCAACCAGGGGTTGAATCAAGAAGGGAGGCACCATCATGTCTTCAACTGCGGGATCAACGTCTACATCAATATTGACTCGATCTTCGCCAAAACGCGCAACCTCAAAGGAGAAGTAGCGCATAGTCTGCTCGATTTCGCGCGAAAAAATAATCAAGTCGGAAGAGTCTTCGAGAGTGCGCCGATAGAAAACAGCAAACTCGCGCAGGAGAACGCGCGCCTTATCGGGATCGGTACGCACGAGAGATGCGATCGTGTTGATAGTGTTGAAGAGAAAGTGCGGGTTAATCTGACTTTGAAGGGCTTTGAGCTCCATACTTGTTGCAAGCTTCGTTTGTTTCTCGAGCTGAGACGCTGCCATCTGAGTAGACAGAAGCTCGCCAAATCCTTGGGCGATTGACTTTTGGGTTTCTGTAATATGCTTGGGGCGCCGATAGTAAAACTTCACCGCTGCGATTACTTTATCTCCAAGCTTCAACGGCACGATAATGGCTGCCCGAACCTTGGTTCTAGCTGGGTTAACACCGATTTCCTCAGGCGTGAACAAGACGCGCATCTCGCCATTGTTTATCGTGGCAAATGTAGCTGAAGTGCGAATTAAGTTGCCAATCTTGTTGTCTTCTGGCTCAGAGCCTGCATAACCGATAATCTTTTCGCGATCGGTAATTACGATAGCCGTTGCCGCCGTAGCAGGCAAAACCAGCGTGCAAATTTTTTGAGCGGAATCTCTGTTTAGCGCATCGTTCAACGAGGCAAGCGACTGACTGGCAAGCTTAAGCATTTCATCAGTTTGACGTGCGCGTACGCTGTCTGGATCCATAATGAGACGGATAACCACAACCAGCGAAACAGTTACCATGCTGCCAGAAATTAGTAACAGCCAAAATGAATATGTTTGCTGCGCGAGGCCCCACAGCAAGACTAAGCCAGAAATAACTGCCACCGTAAACATCAGCATCTCAAGCGTAAAATAACGATTCACTCTGTCTTGTTTGCTTTTTCCATCGCGCAACGGCATCGCTAGCCCCCTCTATCTCATTTCTCTCTAAGCTTACCCTATAATCGCGAATTCGTTGTATACAAGTAAGGCTGAGGCAAGCAATAAAAAACCGGTAAATATGAAACGAAGTGCCTTTTCGGGAACAACACTTACCAGCCGAGCCCCAACTATGGCTCCGGGAATTGATCCAACTGCAATCAACAAGCCCGCCATATAGTCGATGTTCCCAAGAATTCCATGCTCGACTACACCTGGAATTGCAAGAATACACACCGCAACAAGAGAGGCTCCCGAAGCTTTTTTCATCGGCATATTCAAAAATGCAAGCATGAGCGGCACCATAATGAAGCCGCCCCCCACACCTACATAGCCAGAAAAAAGGCCTGCGATAGCGCCGATTGCGATGGAGATAATCCAGTGCTTACGACTAAAGTCTTTGCGAAGGGAGAGCGTTTCGGGTTGTTCGCTAAGGGTCTCAACGGATGCAGCAGCTTCAGGACCTGCACTCTTAGTGGATTGAGAAGAACTGCCTTCGGCCAATGCAGAGGCTTGAGCAGAGCTTTGAGCAGAAGACGTGGGTGCAGTTTTAGAACTTGCAGCTTTTTTGGAAGTTTCTGCTTGCAGGGCTTTGCGCAGCATATTGATTGCGGCACACACAATAACCGCTGCGGCTGCCACCATAATTGCCCACGGAGGAGAAATGTTTGCCAGCCACACTCCTAAAGGAGAAGTACAAGCTCCTGCTACTCCAAGAAGAACTCCAAGCGACACAAACACGGTTTTCTTGCGAACATGCGAAGCAGCACCTGCAATCGAAGTGGGGATTATCGTAAACAGAGATGTTGCCACTGACATCAAAGGACTCATGCCAAATACAAGGCGAAACACCGGCACGAGAACCGTGCCTCCCCCAATGCCCAGCAAACCCGAAAAAAGACCGACAATCAAGCCGACCAATGCAGGGGCTGCAAAGCTTATGAAAACATCCATTTTAGCTAGGCCTTATTCAGCGATATTCAGGCGAATCTCACTCGTGCTTCCTGGATCGATACCTCTGCCTCTGTCAACATGTCCTTGCTGAACAGACGCCTGCTGCGATCGTGCAACGCCCGTTTGACGCTGTTGGACTGATTGAAGCAAAGCTGATTGAAGAATCTGGTCGCCATCGATACGAGCCATGAGTTCTGGCCAAATAAACTGGAATTCAAAGTAGTTCGAGCAGTGACGTTCGGCATATGTTTTGGCCTCACCTGTAGCTGCCTTCGCGGCTTTGCGATAAGCCTTCTTATCAGGACGAGCAAGCGATCGCAAAAACGCCGTGAGTCGAACACGGCGCTCGATGCCTGGCTCAAGAAAGGGACCTGGATAGGGCTCAAGCGATGAAGGCTTAACCTGGAGAAGGTCGATTTGTGTGCGGCTGTATTCCATCTTGCGAAACTCATAGAACCAGCGATAGATATCTTGACGGAATCGCGTACCTTCGCTTGCGCTTTCGGGCGGCAGATGAACGAGCGACCACTGATTATCGAACCAGATATCGGAGCCGTACATACGCAGGTTAAGCATGTAGTCAAGATCTTCTCCGCGCGCAATCCACGGGTCAAAACTCAAGCGCTTGAACGCCTCTTTGTGCAAAACGAAACACCCACCACATACATGGTTTGAGCGAGAAAGACGCGGACCTTTCATTGCTTTCGAAATCCACTTGTTGAAGGCCTTGCCCTGCTGCCAAAAATGGTTGTACCACTTGTCTTGGCTCATCGAAAGATAATTGCCTTCCGCATTGAAGTAAAAGCCTGATTTAGCAAGAACAGGAATACCCTTTTTGGTGAGCTTTCCTAAACCATACATTGCGTTATAAAGAAAGTTCGGATCTTCAATGATTTCATCGTCATCAACAAAGACCACAGCGTCGTACCCTAACACATTTGCAGCAAGCAATCCCATGTTGCGAATGGCGCCGTATCCCGAAAGGCCAATTTCTTTGCTGAGCTTACCAACTCCTAGCTGCTCCATGCGCTGCTGGATAAGGGCATGCTCGGGAGCACCAATCACCACGATGTCTAAATCGGGAAACTGCGCGGCGGTTGCTTGCACTTTTTCTGCTGCTTGCACTTCGATAGAGGGCTCGCTCACCACGAGTAAAATGATTTGCCCGACGTCTTTCACCTGCTGCAAAGATTTCAGGCAACGCGGCAGCTCACCTGGTTGATTGAGCGAAGTAGTGTGGTCATAGGTGGTGAGAAGGTTTCCTCCCTCTTTCCGACGGCGAGTAGAAATATAGGTTGGAATAACGATAACCGGATTCATGTTTTTCCTTTTTTTCGTTGTGACTCGGTCTTATGCGTTTATGTGATTCCCTTTACCAAGCCTGCAAGGATTACACGCTGCTATTGTAGCCTTTTTTATGCGCATTGCTATGCTTTTCACCGAAATAGCGAGATGCGAGCGCTTGGATTAGGTTCGCGCAGGTGGGCATACGTGCGTGTGCAATGGCCTGGAAAGCAGCGTAACGCTGGCTCATTGCCGCTTCGGCTCCCTTTACGCTTTCTGCTGACTTGCGTAGCAGGATTGCTTTAGATGCCACACCCCGCGCAACATGTTTCGCCAAAAATAAGCTCCCTGCCTCGAATTTGCGTTAGTGCGCGAAACAAAAGTACAAATCTGAAGAATCCCTTTTACTTAACAGGAATTGACGCACTATATGGTCTTTCTTTCACGCACTATCGAGAATATCTGCCAAGAAAAGCTGAATCTATCCATCTTGGGAGCAACTGGCCTCACTCCGCTTTCGCGCCCGAGCTTCCTCGCTACTTTTTCTCAGTGCAACAAAACACTGCGACAGGAATGAAACACCGTGCTGTCGGTTTTAGCCGTCTTGTTTGATGGGGTATCGATCGCTTGTTGTTTTCGTCTTCTTTGGAAGAGTTAGGTCTTGAACGACTCCCAGCTTTTTCAGTGCTTTGAGCAGCGGATACCCTAATACAAAGATCACGAGTGCTTCTCCAAGCCCTGTCGCAAGAACGCCAAACAGGTACATGGGCACATAGGCTCCGTCGAGAGCGATATCGGTAAAGGGAATCGTATAGAATCCAAGCCCCTGCAAGAGAAGCGGCAAGTAAGCTGGGACGATGAGTGCGTTTGCAATCACAGGACCAAGCAACGCGAGCTTCAGATTGTTGCGAAACTTACGACACCAAAGAGCACCGACGAGAGTTGCAAGGCTGCCGAACACAACATCTAAAAGGCCGAGCGCTCCTGTTCCGTTGATCACGCAGGCAATGAGGTTTGCAATCACGCAGCCGATGCTTAGTCCAGGAACCGCTGCCGGTGTGAGGGCTGCCAGCACAACAATCGCTTCTGAAATTCGGAACTGAATCGGTCCCCAGGCGAGTCCTTGCAATAAGAGGATAGTGACGAGGGTTGCAGCTGCGTATACCGCAGCTATCATGCCTGCTTGGGCAAGATAAGCCGTTCTATTTTTGTTCACGCGTATTCTCCTTTTCCGCACAGCTTTGCTGCGGGTTTTGGGCAACTAATAAGAAGTGAGTGCAGGGCCCAACGATGCAAACACGCGAGTTAGTATAGCAGACTTCCCAAATGGCTTTGATTCTTTTGAAGGGTCGCACGAGAGTAGCACGAGTTGCAGGTAGCGCTTGATTGCAGGCTTGATTGCGGCTTAGCTACAAGCTGGTTTGCAGCCTGGGTGCTGCACTAATCGCAGCACTTACGCAAAGCGTTTTATACGAGCTCGTATTTTTCGCGAATCCGCTCGAGCTTTTTGCGCCAGGGGGCATATATCACAAGAAGGAATACAACAGTAGAAACGCCATGCATAATGTCAAAAGGCATGCTTGCTCCATATGCGATGAGGGCGCTCTCCCAGGTGAGAGGCTGTACGAATCCTACGATATGCCAGGTGTTGAGTATAAGACCGTACAAAATTCCCGAAAGAAAGCCGAACACATACAGCACCGCTTGATATTTGAAGGCTCCTTTTTCTTGTAACAGTCCCGCGGTGTAGCCAATCATCCCCCAGGCATACATCTGCCACGGCGTCCAAGGTCCGTGCCCAAAAAAGAAGTTCGAGGCGAGCGCCGCAAGAGCCCCAACCAGAAATCCTGTCCGTCGGCCAAACACTACCCCCGCAAGAATACACATGGCAGAAACTGGTTTGAAATCGGGAATCGCCGCGAACAATATGCGACCAGCTGCGGCAAGTGCCCCTAAAACAACTGCGGGAAGAATCTGGCGCATGCTTGGACGAGATAGCTCAAAGCCAGCAAAGAACACCAGTAATGCCGCGCAGGCAACCAGCAAGGTGAGCAGCCCAGCACTCTTAACGCCAAAAGCGGCGCACAACAAAAGTATGAGAGGCACGGCAATAAGCGCCGGAATTTCCAGCTTTGTCACAACGCGCGCTAGCAAGGCTCCCCCTTTTGCCATCTGCGAATAAACTCATCCGGTCGTGGACGATAAAACATGTTATTCGCAAAAAACTCTGCAGTCGGTTCTGTGCAGACTACCTGGGCATCAAACAGCATTGATGTGGTATCGGCAACTTGCGAGACAAAACTCAAATCATGGCTTGCCATAACAATGGTCACGCCTTTTACCCGCAGTGCCAACAAGGTATTAGCAAGCTCGCATTTGGTACGCGCATCAAGTCCTTTTGTAGGCTCATCAAGCAAAAGCAGCGCCGGCTCGGTAAACATCAATTTCCCTAAGGCTAGCTTTTGCTGCTCGCCTCCACTCAAATCATAAGGATGACGTTGCGCCTCATTTTTAAGCTTGAGTTTCTCGAGCATGCACCAGACGGCTTCATCTTCCACGGAGCTTCTTTTCTGCAATTCCATCAGCTCATCAAAGGTTGTATCGCAAACAAAAAGTACTTTTGGGTCTTGCGGCAAATAGGCTTGGCTGGCTGCAAGCGTGTTCTTGATTTTTCCCTTTTGGGGTTTAAGAATTCCTGCCATTGTCATCAGCAGAGTAGTTTTGCCCGACCCGTTTCCGCCTACCAGCGCGTGGATGTTTCCTTGTGTAATTTGCAAGTCAAGATCTTGCAAGACGGCAGCTTCTTCTCTGTCGTACTTGAAAGTAACTGAACGTAGCAGAATAGCCTGTTTATCCTGATGGGCTATTGTTTTTGCGCAACCAAGACCTGATGGAGAGCTGCCAGCACTATCTAACATGTGCGGAACTGCAGACTCAAGCTCTACCGAAGGCTGCTCAAATCGTTGCTTTTGCTGCATGCGCATAGAGTCAGATGCCTGGATACGCCCATCAGCGAGTTTGATGGTTTTTGTCGCATATGAGGCAAGTACCTCGGGCTCGTGCGTTGCAAGAAGAATGCTTGTACCCAGTTCTCGGTTGATGCGGAACAATAGATGCGCAAAATTCTTTTCAGCAATTGGATCAAGCTGCGATGTCGGCTCATCAAGTAGCAAAATTTGGGGCTGCATTATAAGAATGCTTGCCAACACGAGCGTCTGCTTTTGACCGCCCGAAAGTTCGTCAGTTTTCGCGTGAAGCCAGGCTTCGATGCCGAAAAATGCGACGATTTCAGCTACACGACGGCGAATAAGCTCGGGAGAAAGATTTAGGTTTTCGCAGCCAAAGGCAAGCTCGTGCCACACGTTTTCGCAGATAATTTGCGATTCAACATTTTGAGAGAGGTAGCCAATCTGGGTTGCTGAATCATACGTACTCAGCTCGGTGTTTGCACGTCCAAAAACTTCAATGCTTCCTGATTGAGTGCCTCGCGGAGCAAGTTCGTTTTTTAAAAGCCGCAATAAGCTGCTTTTTCCGCTGCCGGTCTCGCCTACCAAAAGCGTGAAGTCTTGGCGCTTTACGGTAAGTGAAAGATTAGAGAACAGGGGCGATTCTTCAGAGTATGCAAAGCTCAGATTGTCGATTTTTATGGCTGGTGAAGCGCTATTGGTTGGAGAATTGGTCTCGCTTTGTGTGAGCTCATTGTTCATACGAAATCACCTCCATCGCACATACTCTACCAAGGCCGACACAACAGGAAGCAAAACAAGCAGGGCATAGACGAGATACGCTAGCTGAAATTGCAGCTGCGTCATAATTGGATAAAAGTGAAAGCTCGTGAGCTCTGAAAGGCTTAGTCCAAGGCAAGCTATTGTCAGACCGAAGAGAGCAACCAAGCCAAGCACGTCTCGACGTCGAAAAGATCTACGTTGATAGCTGCTTCGCGAATCTGTCGAATTCCAGCCGCGTGCCTTCATCGCATCAGCCATCTCGAGCGAGTTTTCCATACTCCAAGCCATCAACACAGAGCCTAAACGCACGCGCGAGCTTAAAGGTTTGGCGTTTGCCAGAGAAGACGACGAGGTGCACGCCCGCATACTATAGTCGATTGCGCGACCTCTTTTGAGAAGCTGCGGAATCTGTCTCATAACAGCGGAAAGCATAAATCCCAAGGTGGGAGCCTTGTTCCCACATAGACTTCTCAGCTTGTCGGCACCGAGCACTTCTGACAGATTTGCAAACCAAAGCATTACCGTAATCAACATCAAGCCCATGCAGCCACCGAAAATAAGCTCTTCGCTATGAACAACTTTGTCTCCAATACTAAAAAGCTCAGTTGTTCCCATTGACGAAAAAACTGGATTAATGATAGCGATGAGCACCACCAAAGGAAGTTGCCATACAAGAGTTTTACCGGTGCTTATCCACCCGCGCAGAAAGACGCTGAGCAAGATTGCCCCTATGCACGAAAGCGAGATAAACACCGGATGAAAAGCCAGCATGCTAAAAGCAAGAATCACCAGAAAGTAGGCAAGCAGGACTGCCGGATGCATCGAGTCAAAAAAATGCTTGCGTGCGTTATTGGACACGCGTCGGCTGCCTCTTCCCCTTCTTTGTTCCAGACTAGGTGCTGCTTTCATAAAACTCCTTCGTACTTATTGTTTTCCTTTTGCCTCCATCGGCTGCGATGAAAACTTGTCGCGTTATGGGCTACCCCGACAAACGCGGCAGCACTTCGACCCAATAAAAAACTGCGTATCCCTGGTTGGATACGCAGCCCGTATTCGCTACGTGTTAAAACTGGGATTTCCCAGGTCATGTTCGCAGTAACTCGCTGCTTGCATGTACACGTGTCTTGGTGAGTAATCTGACTGAAGGCTGAAAGCCTATCACAGTGGCGGTACCGTGCGGGATTTTCGCCCGACTTCCCTCGCTCCAAGACGTCTATTGAGTATTTGCTAGAGCTATTCCTCTCCTGTGGTGAATACCCACTTGATGGAATCGCCTTCTTTTACCTCATACTTATCAGCAGATTCGTCAACCCAGTCATCGTTGACAAAGTAGAGCCAGCCACTCATGCTTCCATGATCGCCTTGCGCTACTCCATCGATGCTTTTCACCAAGCTGCCGTATGAGCTTTGTTCGGCTTCGTAGGTCAGTCCGGCTTGCTCAAGCATATCGAGCGGTGTTGTGCCTTGCTTGATGTCGAGCTCTTCTTCAAGAAGTTTTCCACCTTCAATGGCTGTTGTGTCAAAAACTAACTGTGTCTTAAAGGTTTCTGCTGCGGAATTTGCTGTGCTAGAGTTGTCTGCCGCTTTACTATCCTGTGAGCTGCAAGCCCCAAGAGTGAAGCTCAAAAACAGCGCCAGCAGAGCAGCCGTTGCTAATGCTGCAAGCCTTTTTAGATGCTGACCTTGTCCGATGTGGTTCATCACACCTCCTATTCTTTGACTCTGGTTTATACAACAGCCCCGATTATACCCTCTATCCTATGATATGCTGAGCGCGAAGCGGCAAGATGAAGCAAAGGAGAGCCGTGGCCGAATTCACCGACAAAGTATTCGAAATCGTGCGGCAGATTCCTCGCGGAAAGGTGTCGACCTATGGGCAAATTGCTGGACTCATTGGCTCACCGCGATCGGCGCGTTATGTGGGATACGCACTGCGAAGAAATGTTGATTCGAGCATCTATCCGTGTCATCGTGTGCTTTTTCGCGATGGAGGACTGTGTGAGGGCTACATCTTTGGTGGCGCTGGCGAGCAGAAAAAATTGCTTGAGGCAGAAGGGATTGGTTTCTTGGACGAAAACCATGTCGACCTTGATGCACACTTGTGGGTTCCTTCTCTTGAGTACCCGGGGCGTCCCGACAACATAGACTGGGAACGCGAGCTTGCCGACTAATTAAGCTATCCGACCTGATGAGGTGGTTTTGCCGAAATCGTCGTCGCCGGCGCTTTCGACGCTTTCGACATCACCAACGCTACCCTGGCGCTACCGACATTGCTGATGCCGACGCTCCTGGCGGCATCGATGCTGTTGTCGCCACCGATGTTGTCGTCGACACCGATGTTGCCAGCACCTCCAGGCCTCACGCGGAGATTGAAGCGAAAACGAGGTTTCGGGCAAGATGATAGTACGAAATTGCGATAGCTTACTGCAGTGAGCGCCTCACTGCAAGAACTACCAGGTAATATGCAGTCTGAAAGCGAGATTCTTCTCCAGGAGCGCCCAGGATGCCAAGAAATCCGTAAGCTATCGCACTTTTGTACTTTGAGACAGACCGTTCTCTTCATTTCAGTTCGCCCAGACACAGACGCTGCCGCGTTGCCGCGCGCACATTGCCCGCGCCACCTCCGCCCCCCATCGAATGCGCTTTTCGGTGGGGCTATGTACGTGCTACCACCAGATTCACCTGCCGAAGCTGCCTTCCTGCGCAACCATACGCACGCTACCGCCTGGTCATCCGTCGCCCCACATGCGCGCGGCAACATCATTCCCCTGCCGAAGCTGCCTTCCTGCGCGATTGTGCACACTACCACCTGGTCCCCGCCGCCTCCGTTTCGCCACGGTCGCGCGTGCACCACTACACTCCCCCCACCCTACGTTTCGCTGAAACCTACATTTGAGTTTGGAGGCGTTTCCCGGCACGAAAGTGCTTTCGCTTGCAATATTTCGAGTGGATAGATAGTGCGACCAGGCATTTTTCGTTTGGCATCTTCGCGAGAACAGCTCGAAGGCCTCCCCTACAGCCAAAATCTGCAAGCGAAACCGTTTTCGTTCCACAATTTTGCTCAAATGGCGAATCTAGATTCTGAGGTTAGCGTTTTGGGAAGTGAGAACCTGCGGAAGTCGCGCTTTGCCGTTCTGCCGGTGCGAGGGGCACAGTTGCTGAGTGTGTCCAGGGTAAAATACCCTGACTTGTTGACGGCTGAGCGCAAATCCTGACTTGCTGCCGGTTGAGCTGAACCCTGACTTGTCTCTGATTGAGCGCAAATCCTGACTCGTTGCCGACTGGGTGCAAACCCTGCTTAATGCCCTGCTCGGGTGGGGTTCACTGCTTGCCGTTTTGCCGGGATGAGAAGCATGTGTTCGCAGCCTAGCTGGCGTGCTTATCTACGAGTGGCTGGCGGTAATGTATTCGGCAACACGAAGTCCATCGACTGCAGCACTCATGATACCGCCCGCATATCCCGCCCCTTCTCCACAGGGGTAAAATCCGCTTTCAACACCCGAAACAAGCTCGGACTGAAAATTATCCTTTCGGCATATTCGCACAGGAGAAGAGCTTCGTGTTTCGACCCCGGTCAAAACCGCGTTCGGATTAGCAAATCCTTTCAGTTTCCGATCAAACAAAGGGAAAGCCTCTTTTAGCGCTTCTGTCACAAATGCCGGCAAACACGCGTGCAAATCACAATAAGCAACACCTCGCGCATAGCTTGGTCTAGGACCCTTGTCGTTTCCCTTTCGCGCACTCGAGCCCGAAAGAAAGCTCCCCACTCTTTGCGCTGGCGCTTGATATGCAGCGCCCCCTGCAGCAATTGCCTCATGAAATGCTGAGGATTCAATCTCTCGCTGAAAATCGACACCTGCAAGCGGATGTTCGCTCGCAAAATCTTTGGGGTCGACACTCACCAGCACCGCAGCATTCGCATTCTGAGCATCGCGAGCAAAACGACTCATTCCGTTGACAACAACCGTCTCAGCTTCGCTTGCCGCACATACAACCTCGCCACCTGGACACATGCAGAAAGTATACACGCTTCGTCCCGAATCGAGATGCACCGCAAGCTTGTAATCTGCCGCATCAAGAGCAGGATGATCAGCCGCCTCGCCATATTGCGCGCGATTGATTTCCTCTTGTGTATGCTCTATTCGCACGCCAACCGAGAAAGGCTTCTGCTCGAGAGGGAGCCCCTTTTCATGCAGCAAAGAAAAGGTATCGCGAGCTGAATGACCCGCTGCCAGAATAAGCTCATTCGCTGCAAGCTTTTCTCTTTTTGGTGATGCGCCAGCACTGACCGCCTGGGTGCTTTCGAGCTCGATGTTACAAAGCTTTCCCTCATCAAATCTCATGCCCACCAGCTGCGTCTCAAAGCGCACCTCTCCGCCAAGAGCAATAATCTCCTGTCGGATTGCGCGAACTACCTCGACCAACCGATCTGTTCCAATGTGAGGTTTTGCCTGCCACATGATTTCTTCCGGGGCACCTGCCTCAACAAACCAGCGCAGTACATGTGCGGTATAGGGGTTTTTGGTGTTAGTCGTAAGCTTCCCATCAGAAAACGTTCCGGCGCCACCCTCCCCAAACTGTATATTGCTGCTCAGATTTAGGTTGGCGCCCTGATTAAATGCTTCAACATCCGCAAGACGCTGCTCAACCGCTTTTCCTTGCTCGATAACAAGGGGGCGCTTACCTGCTTTTGCCAGATACAATGCTGCAAACAATCCGGCAGGACCCATCCCCACAACAACTGGGCGCGTTTCTTGCGCATCGCCCGCATTGTGCTGCGGAATTTGGAGCGGGACATAGTTTTTATGCTTCTTTAAATTCAAAGGTGCCTCTACGCCTCTTGAAAGAAGCTCCTGCTCAGTTGCAGAGGATTGCAGCTCAAGCCCAAGAGTTGCTATAAAGTGGACGTTTTTCTTTTTTCGCGCATCAACGCTTCTTTTCAAAAGCACCACGCGCACAAGATCGCTCTTGGGTACATTCAGGGCTTGCGAAGCAAGGTCTTTGAGCTCTTCGGAATGAAGAGAGAAATCTGTGTCGAGCGAAAGCGAAAGATTTGAGAGCTCTAACATATATAGAACCTACCTAGTCAACGTGGCTACAGCTGCACGACCTGCAAGAATACCTGAAGTCCATGCCCAATGAAGATTGTATCCACCACACGGACCATCAACGTCGAGCGCTTCTCCCACAACAAACAAACCAGGATTACGCAACGATTCCATGCTGGAAGAATCAAAGTGTTCTACCTCAAATCCGCCGCGTTGCACCTGAGCTTGACGATAGTCTTCGATGCCTTTTGCTTCCAGTGGAAACACCTTAATCGCGCCAGCAAGCGCATCAATCTCGGCTTCTTCGAACAGTCTGTCGGGGGCAATTCCCGCCATCTTAAGCACTGCTCGAGCAACAGGCGGCACCAGTATACCCGCACAAAAATCGACACCGTTTCTGCGCTCAAGTGTTTCAAAACGCTTACGCAAAAGCTCTATTACCTGATGAAGCTCAAGCGTTGGGAGAAAATCGAGATAGATTGTTTCACCTGGCTCAACAAAGCGTGTGCTATCGAAAACCACGATGCCCGAAATCCCGTAGTCGCGAAATAAAACTTCACCGTATTCTGCGAATCTTTCGCAACGCACTTCGCAGCGTACACGAATATTGTTAAGCCCCTTGATGGCATCGGTATTTGTTTTGAGGGGAGCCAAAAGCGGTTGTGTATTGAGGTAGCGATAATCTGGCGGGAGCAGAGAGCGCGCCACCTTTCCACCGCAGGCAACTATAACAGCATCAAAAAACTCCGCCTTACCCTCCACACTGCTGACCAAAAAACGCGGTGCTTTTGCGCTACCATCAGGAGTAATTGTTGCGATTTCACTATTGCAGTGAAGCTCCACGATAAAATCTTGCATGGCGAAACGAAGAACATCGAGCACGCTGCTGGCTTTGTTTGAAAGAGGATACAGCCTCCCCTGCGATTCTTCGTGCCACAACAAACCAAGGCGATGGAAAAACGAAAAGACTTCCTCAGGCGGAAGAGCACTAAAACTCCTGCTCACAAACTCGCTGTTGTAGTAGTTCTCTGCGCTTACTTCGGCGTTTGAAAAGTTACATCGTCCGTTTCCCGTTGCCAGGATGCTCTTTCCCACACGATCCGCTTCCTCAAACACAAGCACTTGGACAGGCTGGCCTAAAAGTCGTGCTTCGTGAGCAGCACAAATCGCTGCTGCCAGGCCAGCCGCGCCTCCTCCTATGATGGCAATTCTTTTCATGTGCCCATAATAGCGTAAAGGTGGCTGCAAATGTGCCTCTTCACCCGCCATCACAACTAATCGATTGCCACCTAGGTGGATGGTTTACCCTTTTGCACCCTGCATCCTGCCTGCGTACTTGGTGGCCTTAGTCGTTAGGCAGCTCAGGTAAATGGCTCGCCCCTTGCACCCTGCTTGAATGCCTTATACAATACTTGCCTGTGATTTCTATTTCTATCTAAACTTCCGTTTACATACATATAGAGGAATGAGGCTCGACGTGACCGACCAAGCAAATGATTATCAGTTTAAGAACACCAACCGATGGGATACGCGCCAACTGGTCAGTATGGCTTTGCTCTGCGCTATCGGTGTTATTCTCTCTTTCATCGAGTTTCCTCTTCTACCAGGCGTTCCGTGGCTGAAATACGATGCTTCTGCTATGCCAGCCATGGTAAGCGGACTTGCTTGGGGTCCTGTTGCGGGCATTTCTGTAGGTGTCATTGGCGCCATAATCCATGGCATCCTTTTTGCCGACTTTGCCGGTGCAATTATGAACATCCTCGTAGTGGTTTGCTACGTACTGCCCGCTGCTCTCATCTACAAAAAAATGCGCAGCTGGAAGGGTGCGGTGGTTGCGCTCGCAGTAGGTTGTATCACCTCAACCATTGGCGCGCTGCTGGGAAATCTAGTGATAACGCCGCTGTACTTTGGTATGCCTTTTGAGGCGGTTGTTCAGATGATTATTCCAGTGCTCACTCCCTTCAATCTGATTAAAGCCGTACTGAATTCGGTTTTGACAATCATTATTTACAAGAGCATCTCAAACCTCATCACGCCAAAGAAAAAGCAAGTTAAAGGCAGATAGCCCTCGATGATTATCCGCTTCGAAGATATTGACTTTACTTACGACGGAGAACGCCTCGTTTTAAAAGAAGTAAACCTTGCAATCGAGAAGGGTAGTTTCGTTTGTATTCTTGGCGGAAACGGTTCGGGAAAATCTACTCTCGCAAAGCACATCAACGCCCTTCTGCTCCCCGACCATGGCAAGGTAGAAGTGCTTGATCGCGATACGAACGACGAAACCAACCTTTACTTTATTCGGAGTAACGCAGGTATGGTGTTTCAGAATCCAGACGATCAGCTGGTGGCAAGCCTTATCGAAAACGATGTTGCATTCGGGCCAGAAAACCTCGGCGTACCTACCGATGAGCTGCGGCAGCGTGTCACAACTGCGCTTGCAGAAGTGGGGCTTCAGGGCTTCGAAAAACACGAGACCACCGCGCTATCAGGCGGTCAGAAGCAGCGAGTTGCTATTGCCGGCGTGCTTGCCATGGATCCCCAAATTCTAATCCTGGACGAAGCTTCCGCTATGCTTGACCCGCGTGGTCGAAAAGGGCTGCTGCGCGTATGCAAAGAGCTCAACGAGCGGGGCATGACAATCGTTATGATTACGCATTTCATGGATGAGGCGAGTATTGCCGACCGCGTTGTTGTGCTTGACAGCGGGCAGGTTGCTCTCGACGGAACGCCTGATGAGGTTCTTACCCAAACCGAAACGCTAGATAAGCTCAACCTTCGCGTTCCCTTCGCTTGTCGTCTTTCTCGTAAGCTTCAGGAGCGGGGCGTACCGGTTCAAACCCATGTCACTTCAGAAGGTTTGGAGGAGGAGCTATGTCAATTGCTGTCGAAAGCCTAAGCTTTTCCTATGCTGCTCCAAAGTCGAAAAAATCGCGTAGCAAAAATGAGTCTCTCGAAGAATCCTCTTGGTTCAAGCGACGCAAACAACGAAATGCCGATAAAGCTGAACAATCTCACGAAGAAGAGGCGCTTTGGGGAAATCGTCCCGATGCAGTATGGACCTTGCGCAACATAAACTTCCAGCTCAACGATGGAGAATTCTTTGGAATCGCTGGGCATACCGGCAGCGGAAAGAGCACCTTGATTCAGCACATGAATGGCCTTTTGCATCCCACGCAAGGCAGGGTACTTGTGGACGGACAGGACATCTCCGACAAAAAAATTGCTGCAAGCATTCGTGGAAAAGTTGGCTTGGTGTTCCAGTACCCCGAGCACCAGCTTTTTGCGGCAAGCGTGTATGAAGATATTGCCTTTGGGCCGCGAAACCTTGGCCTTTCTGCTGACGAAGTGGATGAACGCGTACGTGAAGCGCTTGTTCAGGTATCGCTGGATTTTGACGAATTACACGAGAAGAGCCCCTTCGAACTCTCTGGCGGACAACAACGACGCGTTGCATTTGCTGGCGTTTTAGCCATGCGTCCGAGCACGCTGATACTTGACGAGCCGGTTGCAGGACTCGATCCGGTTACGCGAATCGATTTCCTCGATTTTATTGCGGGACTTCACCGCGATGGTCTGAGTGTTGTAATGGTCTCGCACAGCATGAATGACCTCGCACGTTTTTGCGATCGCGTTCTTGTTCTAAAGGAGGGCGAGCAATATCTTTTGGGAACTCCAGATGAGGTCTTTACCCAAGGGAAGATGCTTAATGAAATTGGCTTGAGTGCACCTTCTGCTCAAAAACTCGTCGACACGCTAAAGAATCGCGGAATCGAGCTTGGATCCGGTCTCTACGATGCCGATCGGCTTGCTGATGACTTGTGCGCCCTCTATAAAGAAAGCAAGAACTAGCTCATGCCCGATTTCGCGATAATCGGCAAATATTGGCCGGGCAATAGTCCCATTCATCGCATGGATCCACGTGCAAAAATGATTATGGCGCTCGTGGTGATGGTTATCGTATTTTGCGCGCAAAGCTTTATTGGACTTGGCGTAGCGGCGTTTTTTGTGGTGGCTTTTATCGCTATCGCACAGATTCCTTTTGGGCAGGCATGTCGCTCGATTCTCCCCCTCATTTTTATTGTGATAATCACCGCGCTTTTTAACATATTCTTCGTGCAGGGTGGAACCGTGCTCTTCGAGTGGGCGTTTATTCGCATCAGCGAGGGTGGTCTGTATCAAGCAGCTTTTATTGGAACGCGTCTGACTTTGCTGCTGTTTAGTATGAGCCTTTTGACACTCACTACCACCACGCTCGACATCACCGATGCCTTCGAATATCTGCTGACACCCTTTGCGCGCATCGGTATTCCTGCGCACGAACTTTCGATGATTATGGGAATCGCTCTGCGTTTTCTTCCTCAATTTATTTTCGAATTCCAGACAATTTATCGCGCGCAAATAAGTCGTGGTGCTCAGCTTTCCGCAAGCCCCTTTAAAGGCGGATTGCACATGGTTAGCTCGCTCATTATCCCCCTATTTACCAGCGCGTTTCGTCACGCGGAAACGCTCTCTTTGGGCATGGATGCCCGTTGCTATCATGGTGGACCTGGACGTACGCGCCTACGCCCGCTGCATTATGGGCCGCTAGACCGAAACGCCATCTTTGTTTTGGTGGCAATGTTTGTTCTTATAGTTGCGACGAATTTCATCTAGAAAGGATTGAAAATGACTGGAAACGAAAAGGTTTTAGAGTACCTCACGGGGATTCCTGCTTGGTTCCTTGCCACCTGCGAAGAGGATCAGCCACATGTGCGTCCTTTTAGCTTCGCCGCTGAACAAGATGGCAAAATTTGGTTTTGTACCGCAAAAACGAAAGACGTTTATCACGAGCTCGAGTTGAATCCAAAGTTTGAGCTTTCGGGTTGGAAGCCAGGTTCGGGTTGGATTATCTTACGTGGAAAAGCGGGCTTGACCGATGAGGCTAATGAAGAGGTTCGTCGCGATGGCTACGATCACATGACTGGCTTGGGAGAAAGCTACGACGGGCCAAACGATGAGCGCTTAACCTTCTTTTCTGTGGAAGAACCTGAGGCCTGGATTTGCGACATTGATGGCAGCTGGAAGGCTATCGAGTTTTAAGTCCTTATACCTGACCCGCGCAGATTCATCTCTTTGTGGGTCAGGTTTTCTATTTACTTTGTTGTTGTGCTAGAGCTCACGTGCATGATAGAGCTTTGCAGAAAGCGCTGCCGAGCCAAGGTATATCACTCCACAGATTCCTAAGCTTATCGCCGCAGCTAAGGCTGAGTTTTCGGGGATTATCACCCAAGTAATAAAATCAATTACAACATTCGTGTTTGTAAGCTCGATTACAGCGCCAAGCCCAAAGACAATAAGCATAAAAGCGATGGGAATCCATCGTACAGCTGTAGTCATTCCTAGCCGATACGCAAATGGAAACATAATGCCCGCCATAATCAGAACTATTATCAGAGGAGTGAGTGATAAGAAAATCAAGATGTATGCGTCAAGTTCAGCAAGGCTATCAAAGTATGGTGAGCCAAGTGGAAGCATGCTCAGTAGAGGAACTGAGAGCACGAGAGCGCCTTGGATGATGAGGCCAATAAGCACACTTGCAATCGCGATAACAAAGATCAGCAGATAACGACCAAACACCGATTGATTGCGCGAAAGAGGTAAGGATAAGCGATAGCCCTCCCAACCACTTTGAGAGTCATAGGTAATGAGCGAGAAAATTACGTACAAGGGAATTATCACGCCTATTATGGGAATTACCATTGCGAGGTTTCCTACCATGAGCGGCACGAAAAGACCAACAACAATCGCGAGAAGAACCTGTTTCCATAACACTCCCTGAATCGAAGCAAGGTCGGCAAAAAACATCTTTTTCATCGCTGCTCTCCTTTCAACAACAGGCTCATGTACTCATCGATACTTGCTCGCTCAACTGCAATATCTCGATAGGCCTGCTGGAACTCGAAACGATCCGGAACCAGAATCATGGTGCCAAACTCACGTCTCAGAATACGAAGCTCGCCAGAGGCAAAATAACCGTCTGCGACAATGCGCTCAAGATCGGTTGTTCTGCACTGGGCAATGCCCGCCGAGTCGGTAATTACGTCCTTTTCGACGCTGAAGATGATGCGTCCGTTATCAATGCAGACGATGAAGTCGGCTATCTTTTCTAAGTCTGACGTTATGTGGCTCGACATCAAGATTGCGTGCTTTTCGTCTGCCATAAACTGCTGGAAAAGCTCAAGCACCTCATCGCGAGCCAAGGGGTCGAGCCCGGCGGTAGCCTCATCAAGAATGAGCAGTTGCGCTCCGTGAGACAAGGCGCAGGCAAGGCTTAGGTTCATGCCCATGCCACGTGAGAGCTCTTTGATTCCCTTTTTCGGGGAAAGCCCAAATTTGTGCAGATAGCTTTGGAAGCTCTCCTCATCCCAGCTTTTATAGGCGTTTTTCATCATGAAGCCAACATCTTTCACGCGAGTTTCCGAGGGAAACGCGCAGGTGTCAAACACTACGCCGATATTTTCTTTAAGGGCGCTCAGTTTCGCATCATCAAATCCCTTATTCGTTGCATCAAAAATACGCTCACCAAAGATGTTCACCGTACCCGCATCGGGCTTTATGAGCCCCAAGAGCGATTTAATGATTGTTGTTTTTCCTGCTCCGTTGCTACCAACTAGGCCAACAACCATTCCCGCAGGTATCTCTAGGTCGACATCGACCAAATCAAAGCCATCGTAGTGCTTGGAGAGGCCTTCGATTTTTAGTAAATTATTCATTGTCGTCACTTTCTCGCAAAACATGTATGAGATCAATGAGGTCCTCGGTTGAAAGCCCTGCTCCTTTTGCTTCGGCGAATACCTGCGAAAGCAAGTCTTCAACACGACGGAGCTTTTCTTCTTTCATAAGCTCAAGGTTTCCTCCGGCAACGAAGCTGCCTTTCCCAGGAACCGTTTCGAGAAAGCCCAAAGCTTCCAAGTCGGTATAGGCGCGCTTCGTGGTAATCACGCTGATATGAAGATCGTTCGCAAGCGCTCGAATTGAAGGGAGCTGATCGCCCTGATTGAGCTCTCCCGACAAGACAAGGTCTTTAATCTGCGAGCTTATCTGCTCATAGATTGGTTTGTCGCTCGCGTTTGATATAACAATTTCCACAATTGCTCTCCTTTAATACCAGCAATGATCTTGCAAAGAAGGAAAGGCGTCCCCTCCCTTCTTCCATCCGAATCTTGCGTCCAATCTTCGGATGAGTTAGTACTTCCGTGTATAACTGTATATACGCGATATATACACTATAAACACACGCCTCTAAGTTTGTAAAGACCTTTTTTGCCTCAAATGCAAAGATAGTCGATATGCTAAACTTAGTCGGATATTTTGGCATGGGGTGACTTCAATATTTCGCAGAGAGGCACTGCTCTTGGACGCAGCGAGCACGCTTGAATTTATAGGTGAACTAGTGTGGGGCATTCCTATGCTTGTCCTACTTCTGGGCTCACATCTCTACTTCACCTTCAAGACAGGTTTTATTCAGCGCAAACTTCCTCTTGCCATAAAGCTTTCTTTCACGAAAGACGCAGACGCAGAAGGTGACATCAGTCAATTTGGTGCCTTAGCAACCGCGCTTTCTGCCACTATCGGTACGGGCAATATCGTCGGAGTCGCAACGGCAATTCTCGCAGGTGGCCCCGGTGCCGTCTTCTGGATGTGGCTTGCTGGCATTTTCGCTATTGCCACGAAGTATGCCGAAACGCTGATAGCTGTGAAGTATCGTGTAAAAGACAGCAAAGGCGACATGCTTGGTGGCGCAATGTATGCATGGAAGCGCGCGTTCACCAAAAATGGGAAAACTCCTTGGTGGGGCAATCTCGGGGCGGTTCTTTTCGCCGTATTGGGAGCTATAGCCACTTTTGGAATTGGGTCAGCTGTCCAAGCAAATGCCGTGACGAGCGTTATTACCTCAAACTTTCCAGGGGCAGACCCAGCAATTATCGGCTTGGTTATAGTTGCCTTAGTTTCGATAGTCATCTTTGGCGGCATTAAATCCATTACACGCGTATGTGAAAAATTAGTTCCCGTAATGGTTGTCGTGTATTGCCTTGGCTGTATCTCCATACTCTTTATCAACGGCGCGTATGTATGGCCAGCAATTTGCACTATTGTCGAATCTGCCTTCACTCCATCTGCTGCTTTTGGAGGCGCACTGGGCGCAGGCTTTATGGCTGCGCTTCGATACGGCGTTGCTCGTGGCTTATTTGCAAACGAATCCGGAATGGGCTCGGCCCCCATCATTGCTTCGGCGGCTACAACGCGTAACCCTGCTCGTCAGGCTCTTGTTTCCATGACTGGCACCTTCTGGGACACCGTTGTTATCTGCCTACTCACCGGACTTGCCCTGGTGTCTACCATGCTTGCAAATCCTGGAATTATCGAAAGTGGCACCATCTCGGAAGGCGCGCAATTAACCAGCGCTGCTTTTTCGTCAATCCCTGTTATCGGTACGCCCATCTTGATGTCGGGCATGATTCTCTTCTGTTATTCAACGATGCTCGGTTGGTCGTACTACGGAAATCGATGCATCGCCTATCTTTTTGGTGTCAAGGCAATCAAGCCCTACCAGGTACTTATTGTGGCAGCGCTTTTTCTTGGCGCAATAGGCGTTGGAGATCTTGTTTGGGTGTTTGCTGATATCACCAATGCGCTCATGGTTATTCCAAACATCATTGTTGTTCTGCTTCTTTCGAAACAAGTCGCACAAGACACAAAGCACTTCGTTTGGGACAACAATCTCGAAGAAAGAGATCCCGACATAGTTCCTTATGCCAACGAGCCAGTTTCAAGCCGAGAAAACAAATAGTGTTGAGTGACTAATCGAGCAGACTCCTCTTTGGAATCTCGCATTTGTGCCGCATGTGAACAAATGCTTTTCCTCCGAGAGCTCTTGCTGATACAAACGCGGGTAGATATTCCCCCTTCGGGAGCTTCGTGTCTGTTAATTTGGACAAATATTTCCCCCTTCGGGGACCTCATATCTGCAAACACGAACAAGTGTTTCACGTGAAACATTAAGCTTGGTGTGCACAACGGCGCAGGTGAAGAGCATCGTTTTTTTCTCTCGAACAAACAAAAGACGCCGTTTTCAGCGTCTTTAAGCGAAAGATGAGTTGTTCTAAGCGAGTTTAGTCGACGAAATCGTAAAGGTCCTTGGTAGCCTCGCGGAAATCATCGTAAACTTCTTGGGCGATAGCCATATCCTCAACGAGCTCGAAAGCCTGTGGCTGCTCGTCTTCGTCAAGCTCGGTCACTTCAAGCAGCACCACTTCGCCCGAAGAGCCTGCTGGAGAATCATCGCTAACCGGGAAAAAGAAACCATAGCTTTTGTCGTTATGCAAAATGATGCCCAAGAATTCGAGGTTGACTTGTTCGCCCTCTTCATCCTGGAAGGAGATGATAATGCCTTCCTCTACTGGCGGGCAAAAATTTGGTGCACTCCCCTGTCGCATTTTCTACTCCTTCTCTATTTAGGCCCGAGTAAGGCGTTCTCTACCCGGGTCTATTAGTCGCTGTTTTGCTTTTATTTCTTTTTGCGGCGATAGTGATGGTTGCTCTTCTGCTTGTCAGAAGCTTTGCCACCGCCAGACTTAGATGAGGTCGTCTTTGTTTTTGTTGCGCCTCCAACTGCATCTTTTACTTCAACATTGCTCGCTTTAATCTCTGCCTTTTTAGAAGTTTGCTCAACACGGGTGCTTACCATGTAGGGATCCGCGAAATCAAAGATCTCAATCGTGGGTCCATATTTCTTAGCGAGACGCGCATACTGTGGCTCGCGTGATTTCCACATGGCAAACAGTGGCACCGCGATTGCAATCGACGAGTAAGCACCGCAAATCAGACCAATCGACATAGCGAAAGCGAAGTCCTTGAGCGTTTCGCCGCCGAAGAACAACATGGCAAGAACGGGGATTAGCGAAGTGAGCGTAGTGTTGATGGAGCGCACAAGCACCTGATTAACCGAGTGGTTCGCCATGGTCATGAAGGTGAACTTCATGTCGCTGTCTTTCATGTTATCGCTGATGCGATGGAAAACAACCACGGTATCGTAGAGCGAATAGCCCAAAATGGTAAGGAGCGCCGCAATCGTGTTGGGGTTGACCTCCCGCCCAACGAGTGCATAAATTCCCAGAACCAATATGAGGTCGTGCAGCAGGGACACAACCGCCATCACGCCCATCTTATATTCAAACCTAAACGCGATATAGATGATAATCAGCACAATCGAAACCAAGAAAGCAATCAACGAAGCTTGAATAACGCTGGCTCCCCAGTCGGGCCCGATTGTGGTTACCTCAAAGCTATCAGTCGAAAGCCCGAATGCATCTGCAACCTGGTTCGCGCTTGTGGTTGCCTCTTCAGCACTTGTGGTGGTGGTTCGAATCAAGAAGCCTTCATCACCATCGGCATTTGTAGTCTGGATTACGGCATCAGGCTCGCCGGCTTTGTCGAAGGCCTCACGCATTTCGTCGGTGGTAATCTCACCTGTTCCGTGGAAGGCAACCGACGTACCGCCGATAAATTCAATGCCGAAGTTGACGCCCTTGATTCCCACAATCGAGAACGATGCCACAATCAGAACAACCGCTACACTCAAGAATATCTTGCGAGCGCCCATGAAGTTGATATCTTTTTTGAGCAAGGTTGCGCGCGGCTTCTCCGCCTTCTCAGCAGCCTTCGCGATTTCGTTATCTGCGCTTTCTTCGACAGTCTTTTTATCTGCCGGACTTTCTTCTTCAGAATTGGCAGCGTTTTGAGCGCCTCCTCCAGCAGTAAGTGCAAGTTCTGCAGAATCTTCGGCAGCAAGCAAACTATTCTTTATTCCCCAGAATCCAGGATGCTTGGCAATGCTACGTGGAGCAAGCAAGCGAATGAGCGGCGCCTTAAGCATGAGCATCATGAAAATGTCGCACAAAATACCAAGTGCGAGCGTCAAGCCGAAGCCCTTAACAGAAGCTGCAGCTAAGAAGAAGAGCGAGAGCGCCGATACGAGGGTTACTAAGTCGGCATCAATTGAAGTACGAATTGCATGACGCACACCGGTAATTGATGCTGCACGCACCGTTCGACCCATACGTATTTCTTCTCGGAACCGCTCCATCGTAAGAATCGAAGAGTCGGCCGCCATACCAATAGTGAGCACGATACCCGCAATTCCCGCGAGCGACAGACTGAACAAGCCGAGCGCCGAAAGCGTAGCAAGAACGCCCAGATAAAGCACCGCGAAAACCAGCATGGCTGCAGCGGTGAGCAAACCAAGACCACGGTAGAAGAACAAGAGGTAAAGCATAACGATGAGCAAGCCGATGCCAGCCACCAAAACACCCGAACGAAGAGCATCTTGACCAAGCGTTGGGCCTACTACCTGACTTTGTGAGTACTCAAAACTAATGGGCAAAGAACCGCTCTCGAGAACGGTTTGCATGGACTTTGCTTCGTCCATGGTGTAGTTGCCCGTGATGGACACATCGCCACTCGGAATTTCGCTTTGTACAGCTGGGGCGCTTTGCACCTCGCCATCCAAAATGATAACAATCTGACCGTTTGTAGGAGCTAGCTCGCGCGTGGCTTCGGCAAATGCAGCCGTTCCCTCGCTATCGAGCTTGATGTTAACCGCGTAATCTGAGCCGGTTTCACTCGCGCGCTCAACGGTGACGTTTTGAATATTATTGCCTGTTACAAGAGGTGTGTACGTTCCCTCTTCAACAGCTGTATTGTTGGTTTTTCCCGTTGGAAATTGGTTTCCGAAATCATCGGTTACTACCTCTTGACCAAGGTATTGTCCGCTCTCGATTGATTCTTTGACTGTCTCATCGGTAAAGGTATCGAGACGAGCAAAGGTGAGCTGACCCGTTTTACCAATGGTGTTGAGCGCCTGCTCGGTATCAGACAAGCCGGGAATTTGCACAAGAATCTGATCGGAGCCCTGCACCTGCACGGTTGCTTCAGATGCTCCAAGCGCATTCACGCGACTTTCAATAATCGCGCGGCTGGCTTCCATTTCTTCAGCGGAAATCTCTTCGCCTTCGGTGTTGGTAGCCGTTAACACGACTGAAAGCCCACCCTGAATGTCGAGTCCTTGGTTGATTTTCTCCTGAGGAGGCATGAACATGAAAATCGACCCGAGGACGAGAATGGTAGTGATGATGAGAAGCCAGAGATTACGTCTATCGGTATTCTGAAACTTCTTCTTCGACTTGCTATCGGCCATGATGTATCTTCTCTTTCGTTTGTTTCCCTTTGAGACACCGCAAACTCATCCACCCCTGGTACGATGCCCGAACATGCACAAATCGCACATTTCCAACCTTTGTATTGTGCCATAAAACACCTTGTGAATCAGCACAGAAAACAAGTATTAGGGATTGTCTGAAACAATCTTCATAAGCAGGGTGATAATAAGCTTCTACATCACCACCTGGATGCTGTTCGCTCCATGGGCAGTATTGAATTGAGCAGCGAGCTTTAGTAATCGTCGGCGGCGGGCGAAGACATCCAATCCTGATAAAACACTTCGAATTCGCCTCGTAAGATTGCCTCGCGCGCTCGGCTCATCAGATCTATCAAGAAATGCAGGTTGTGCAGCGAAAGCAAGATTCCCCCAAGCATTTCGTTTTGCTTAATGAGGTGCCTGATGTAAGCACGAGAATGATTCTTGCACACCGAGCAGGTACAGTGCTCATCAAGCGGAGCAAAATCCTTCGTATACTTCGCGTTGCGCATGTTCATACGCCCTTGCGAGGAAAAAGCTGTACCCATGCGAGCAGTTCGCGTTGGCAAAACGCAGTCAAACATATCGGCCCCTTCATGGACAGCGCGAAGAAGCGTGGTTGGGTTTCCGACACCCATCACATAGCGCGGCTTATGCTCGGGAAGGGCACGAGCAACTTCGCCTAAGGTTTCAAACATAATTTCGTGGTCTTCGCCGACAGAATATCCACCGATACCAAATCCAGCGAAACCCTTGTGTCCCGCCGCTACACTTTCTGCGTCGATTGCCAGCAGCCGCTTGATTGACTGCAGCCGTAAATCAAGGTGCATACCACCCTGCACAATTCCGAAAAGCGCCTGGTCTTCCCTTGTGTGCGCGGCAAGACAACGCCGAGCCCACTGTGCAGAAATATCCACAGCACGCTGCACGAACTCTCGTTCTGCCGGATAGGGCGGGCACTGATCAAGCTGCATGACGATATCTGCCCCAAGACGCTGCTGGAGATCCATGTTGGTTTCGGGAGTCCAGCGATGCTTGCTACCATCATAAATAGAGCGAAAATCGACGCCGTCATCATCGATGCTCAAAGTATCGGCAAGTGAAAATATTTGAAACCCACCAGAATCGGTGAGAATTGGACCATCCCAATTCATGAACGAATGCAAGCCGCCAGCCTCTTCCACAACCTCGACGCCCGGTCGTAAGTACATGTGGTAGGCGTTTGCCAGAATTACCTGCGCGCCCACGTCTTGAAGCTGCTCGGGCAATACACCTTTTACTGTTGCATGAGTGCCCACCGGCATAAACATTGGCGTTTGGAACACTCCGTGTGCCGTTTTAAAAGTGGTTGCACGTGCGTGTCCTTGTTGAGCGTCAATGCTCAGGTCAAATAATGCCATGCTTGTAGTCTGCCTCTATCGAACCACAGAGGTTTCGAAAGCCTCAGCAGGGTCTTCGCAGGGGGCAAAGTCTGAAATCCACTCAAAGAAATCCTCGAAGCTGCCGTGCTTGACTGTGTTCAGGTCGAAATCATTGGGATTAATGAGATGATCAACGATGATATAGCCATCGCATCCGAGCTTCATTGCGGCAAGGTCTTCACGCGTATTATTGCCCACCATCAGCACTTCTTCTGGCTTAAGACCTGCGGCGCGGAGGTTTTCTTCATAATAAGCAAGCTTTGGTTTTACCGAAGTAGAATTCTCGAAATTTGTAATGCGCTCAAACACTCCCGCATCAACACCCGCCCACTGACAGCGCCACTCAACTGCCTTCAGGGGAAACATTGGCATCGTTGCGAGCACCAACGGATAACCCTTATCCGACAGAGCCTCAATCGAACGTGCTGCGGCAGGGTTTTGCTCCATGCCTTCGCCAATTTTGCCAAACTCGTTTTCGTAGAACTCCTCAAAGAGTGGGCTCCACTTATCGCGACCTTCTGGGACAATCTCAAAAAAGGTATCCCAGAACACATCGGCGTTACTTTTCTCGCTGTCGTCCTCAGCCATACCCTTAATTCCGGCCATCAAAGCCTTCTGAAACAGTTCCGCATTAAGGCCGTGAGCAACCACGAATCGCGAAATTACTGTCATGTATTTGTTCATAAACTCGTCAATATCCATCGGGAGTAAGGTTCCGTCAAGATCGAAAAATATCGCTCGGTATGGTGTTTGCAACATGTGTTTTCCTTAGCGTTGAGGCGATTAGGTATCTTTGCTAGTATAAATCAGTTTAGAAAGGGAGTTCGAACTTTATGAAATTACTACTCCACGCCTGTTGTGGACCGTGCTCGTTAGAGCCCGTACGTCTTCTTCTTGAAGAGGGGCATGAGCTATGCATCGCCTATATGAATTCGAACATTCACCCTGAAGATGAATACACTCATCGAAGAGACACGCTAATGGCCTGGGCAGATTCAGAAGACATACCCGTGATTGAGGGAGTATACAATCCTGAACTATGGGAAAAAAGCGCGGGAGCTCTTGCGGCGCAAGACAGCTATGCCCGAGAAGATCGCTGCCGAGCCTGCTATCGTTTGCGTTTCGAAGAGGCAGCCGATTATGCTCAGGCTCACGACTTCGACGGGCTTTGCACTACGCTTTCTGTGAGCCCGTATCAGTTTACTGACATCATTGCCGAAGAACTGAAAGCTGCAGCTAGCTCCCGCGGACTCAAGCTAGTTTTTCAGGACTTTCGTCCGCACTACGCCGAAGCCACGCGACGCAGCCGAGATATTGGCATGTATCGTCAAAATTACTGTGGTTGTCGCATTTCTGAGATTGAGGCTCAAGCTGAGAGAGAGGAACGCAAGCGCAAACGAAAAGCTGAGAAACTAGAGCGCAAGCGTGCACGCGAACAATCCATTGCACAGACAGGCGGATGTCAGTGATGAAAACCAGCGACTTTGACTACGAGCTACCCGAAGCTCATATCGCACAAAGCCCTGCATCCGTTCGCGATGCTTGCAAGCTTTTGGTGATGGATCGCAAAAGCGGAGCCTTAAACGACAAAGTTTTTAGCGATATATATGACTACATTCAGCCTGGTGATGTACTGATTGGTAATGAAACACGCGTTATGCCTGCTCGCCTGCTTGGGAACAAGCGTGGTACCGGAGGCGCCGCAGAGGTCTTTTTGCTACGTGAGGTAGTTGCGCAAAGCCCCAACACAAACACCGAAGCCGTGTGGGAAGCACTTGTACGTCCAGGTAAGCGCCTGAAACCTGGTGCGATAGTCGATTTCGTCAATGAACAGGGAGAGGTATCGCTCAGCGCAGAGATAATGGACTGGCTTGAAGGTGCAGAAAAGGGCGAACGCCTCATTCGTCTCTCGACAAAAACATGCTCTACGCTTGATGAAGCTTTACATGCCGTAGGTCACACACCCCTCCCTCCCTATATTAAAAATTACGTAGGCGATGAAGAACTTTACCAGACGGTATTTTCACGCGTGGAAAAATCGGCAGCTGCACCAACTGCCGGCCTTCACTTCACGCTTGAGCTTATCGAACGCATCAAGGAAAAGGGTGCTTTCTTCGAGACTGTCGAGCTAGAAGTTGGTCTCGATACTTTTCGGATTGTCGAGGAGGACGACCCGAGCAAGCACACTATTCACACGGAGTTCTGCACTGTTCCGCAGCGTACTGTAGATGCAATAGAGGCAGCTCAAAAGCGAGGGAATCGCGTGATTGCGGTAGGCACCACAAGCGTTCGCAGTCTTGAAAGCGCCTGGGATGCGCAGGAGAAAAAGCTACGCGCACGTAATCGGGAAGCTACTTCGCTCTATCTTTTGCCTGGCTCAGAATTTCATGTTGTCGATGCTCTTATCACGAACTTCCATGTTCCCCGATCGACCCTGATGATGCTTGTCTCTGCTTTTTCTTCACGTGAAAACATTATGGCTGCCTATGCGCATGCTCTTGAGCAAAACTATCGCTTTCTCTCTTTCGGGGATGCGATGTTTATTTACTAGGCAAGCCCTTTCATGCGTTTCTTTTCCGCATACATGTTTTCGTCTGCCGTTTTGATTACTTCCAACATCGGCTGCTCTTTGATGTGCTTGATGCAGTGCCCTAAAGCAATCGATGCTTCAAACGAATACTTCTCCGATTCTTTTTCGAGCACTTTATAAATATGCTGGGATAACTCTTGAACCTGTTCGTCAGCATGCCCCGGAAGGAGCACTACAAACTCATCCCCTCCCACTCGTGAAATATGAGCACTGGGAGGACAAGCTGTTTTGAGTGATTCTGCCACAAGACGAAGCAGCACATCTCCTTGGTGATGTCCCTGCGAATCATTAACTTCTTTAAGATTATTCAAATCGCCATAAAGAACACCGAGTGGATAATACGCTTCCTTATCGAGCTTCAGCAATTCCTCTTCGTTGCTTCGTCGATTGCTGAGTCCTGTTAGGGCATCAATCCCTGAGTACCTGTCGAGATGTTCGATTAGCTCACGATTCTTGGTTTCGTCAGAAACAAAGACAAAGCTTGCAATTTCTTCTTGCTCGTTATTCAAAATTGACTTCTTTTTGATGTTGTAGATAATGCCGGACTCAAGCCGATAGTCCTCACCTGCGTCTTCGTCAGATAATCCATTTTGCCTGAGAGCTTTCTTTTGCAGTTGCTCCATAATCTGAGGGAAAAACTTACAACTCGCTGGTACGTCGAGCTCGTCCAACCAAAGATCTGCTGCGCGGTTCATGTTGATAATCTCTCGCTCTTTGTTGAGAATGAACACAGCTTCCTTGATGTGATGAAAGGCGTCTTTTCGAGCCTCAATGAGAAAAGAAAGCCCCGGATAGTTTTTCGTTGCGACATATAGAATTACCGCCGTAACCGATCCACCCACCAACGAAAGATCAAAGGGCACCGTGGCAAACACCACCGCAATATTTCCTAAAGCAGACACAACCAAACCAATAATGAGAAGAGTAGATGGCGTGCGGTACTCTTTGGGTACTTTCCGATGATTGACTATGGCTATGGTAAGGCCAGCCACCACCAGCAAATAGCAGTACGCTGAGTGATACCAAAACCAGGGCCCGCGTACGTTCACGAATTCACGAATTGGGTCAAGAGAGAGAATGCTAAATTGCTCCCTCAGCATATCATGCTGCGTCGTAGTAAGGGCTAAGGCCATAGTGAACAGGGGTATTACAAACATTGCCGCCATTACTGGCTTCGTAAAGCTTGTGTCGTTTCCGTAAAAACGAATAACGTATAAAAGCCACGAAAGGGCAACCAGGTTTACAAATGGCAGCTTCACATCGAAGGCAGTTTGAATAAGAAAAGTATCGCTGAAGCTATAGAAGGCTATTTCGCACAGCTCCCAGCACAAAAGCATGGCTGCAATGAAGAGGAGGCTTTTATCGAGCTTGCTTCTTTGCGGCTTTCGCAAGGTCAAAAACATGATGCTGATTGAGGCAAGTGCGAGCACCGCATAAAGAGAAATGATGAGGCTATTTGTCATATCTGGCGCGCCTCTTCTCTTTTATCGTCATACATCTTGGCGTCTGCCTGTGCGTACAGCATATTAATGTTTTGGGCAGGGTCTATTTTGGTTGCACTACCCAATGCTATCGACATGAGTTCTGGGTACGCGGTGGTTGTTTCGATGAGTTCGCGAATGTTCACGATAACCTTTTCTGCCGCTTTTTGATCATGGTTTTTAAGCAGCATTACAAACTCATCGCCACCAATACGTGCAGCAAATCCATTTTCGGGGCAAGCGCGCCTCAGAATAGTAGATATGTCACGCAGAAGAGCGTCCCCCATGTGATGACCGTATCCATCGTTAAGCTTTTTCAAGCCGTTCAAATCGCCGATAATTATGCTGAGAGGCAAGTTTTCTGCGCGATCCCAGCGTGTCAGCGTTTGTTCATAACTAAAGCGATTCGGCAGCTCAGTGAGCACGTCCACTCCAGCAAGGTCTTGCAGCCGTTCGATGAAAAGACGGTTTCGGGTAACTTCGGTCAGAATGAGGAAGCTGCCCAAATTCGCGCCCGAAGAACTCTCGATGGGTGATTTCTGTATTTCGTAAATTAAGGGATACTCTCCATCGGTGATATAAAGATCGCTGCTCATCGGCGACATACCCTCACCCTCAAGAGAGCGCAAGAACGCATTGCTTGTGGCTTCTATGTCTTGCTTAATTTCGGAAACGGTCTTGTCGTGAAGACTAATACCTAGCGAATCAAAAAGCTCCTGCGCCGATTGGTTGACGTCGGCAACAAGGTCTTTTTCGTTGATAATCAGGATGGCTTCTTCAAGATGATTAAACACATCACCCTGGAATATGCTCAGGTAGTCTGCTCTCTTCTTGCTAATAATCGCGAAGTAGATTACGTACACAACGGCGCTTATGCCAATGAGACTCGAATCGATTCCTGTACCTTTTGTAATACCAGTAAGGAAAGCAACGATTGCAACCGCATACACAACCAGGCAGCCGCCAAGCAGTCTGGTCGATGACCGATACTCAATTGGCAGTTTTCTGCGTTGTGCCAAGATAATCCCAAGCACGCCCAGGATAGGGATTTGTGTGTATACGAGCAGCAGGTAATACGGAAGGCCTGCCGTTTTCTCTATTATTACCAGAGGATTTACTGAAACAACGTTGACACCACCAAGCCAGAAGATGTCTCCGATAAAACTGCCGAAAGCGCAAACTGCGAAGACCACCGAAACTGCTGAAGATACGCCAAGCATTAGCTTCGCGTATCTGCTGTCAATATTGAAAAAGAGCACAACAAGATAGAAAAAGGGTATAGGCACAAAAACAATAACACCTAATCGCGCTGTATATAGATAGGCGATAAGCGCAGGATCTGAGATTGAGTGGATGGCCACCTCGAAGAGAATCCATGCCATAACCAAAAGGCTAAGCACCAGATACACGAAATCAATCCGCGTCTTTGCCTTACGTGCGAAAACTGGCACGAGAAGGACCACGAAGATCGTGAAAAGGGAGCCGTACAGCAATATAACAAGAAGGTTAGTCAAGAGCCCCCCTTGTTGCATGCGTACAGCAAAATATGATTTTGCTCATACGTATACTCATGGTATGTAACGTTTTCTCACAGGCTCTTACGTAAACAGAAATACTGTTTTATTGCTTAAGGCTTGTCAAAGCAGAATTTTCGTATTTCTACGATGAAAATCTTGCAAGACCAACCCCTCAAATCATTATCGCATCTCAGCCATGCTTTTGCTCTAGAAATTTCTGTTACCGGTACCACTCGACTGATTCTCTACAAGTTAACACCCCTCTACCCCGGATGGTGTATTCGGCGAGTGTGATCAAAAGAGTATCCTGATCACACTCCATCTGATAAAGGCATTGATTCGAGCTGCTGGTTGCAAACGGTTTGGTTCGTCAAAGCCCGTTTCTGCAAAATACCAAAACCGATAAGATTCCAGGGCGCAAAACATCCCAAGGAGCAAAAGATTCCAAAGCACAAAATAGCTCCCTCCCGCTCGCATTGCGATCCAAATCTAGGAGCAGAGGGCTTAGCTCGATGTCAAATGCAACGTTTTGTGGTTGTGACACGGCCCATACTTGCCTGTACGAAAAATGCTCCAGCTTGTCATCAGGCATTTTGTAGAGCATGACGTTTTCTCGCTAGACCCAACAACCACAAAACGTTCAATCTGACTTTGATTCACGGCTTTCTGCATTGATTTGTTTGAGCGAGGTCGTCCAAGACACATAAACCAAGGGGCAATGCGGCGGGCGCAGTGGTCCGGGGTGCGGGGCGAAGCGGGATAAATCGGCGGGTGCAGCGGGGTGCGCGGTGCGGAGTTTGGCGCTGCGGAGTAAGGGACGAAGCGGGATGACTCGACGGGTGGTGCGGAATGCAGTGCGAGGCATGGGGTGTAGCAGATGAAGTGCAGCGGGCGCTACGGGACGAAGCAGAATAACCCGGCGGGGTACGACGGAGTTTAGTTCAGCGGCGCAGTGAGGTGGAGCGAGTGTGGCACGGGGCGTCAGTAAGCGAGACACTAAAAAGGGCCCCCTCACGAGAGCCCTGGCATTCATATAGAGAAAAGTATTTCTACTTAGATTTTCACTACATTGCTTGCCTGAAGTTTACCGTTCTGTCCGGTGGTTACCTCGAATGACACAGGGGTGCCTTCTTCAAGGGTCTTAAAGCCATCCATCTTGATCTCGGAGAAATGAACGAAGAGATCTTCGCCATCAGCCTGAGACACAAAACCATAGCCTTTTTCCGGGTTAAACCACTTCACTGTACCTTCCGCCATTATATTCCTCTTTCCTCTTCTCAATTAAGAGAAGGTAGCTCTTTGTGCTGCATGGCGGCAACACTCTGTGCCCATAAACGGGCTTTGCCTTACTTTACACTATGCGACCACGTTTGCACACGTGATTTGGGGATTTATTCCTGAATTCATTAATTCCAGGGTAAACCCGCAACTTAGCAAAAAAAGAAAGAGCCGCTTTGCAGACTTAGACCTGCGCCACGGCTCTCTTGAAAAAGCAAACTTTCGGACTTGCTTTCTAGGTCATAGTTGCGCCATCGACAGACAGAACCGCCCCCGTAACGTAACTAGCCATGTCGCTTGCTAAGAAGACAAAAGCATTTGCGACCTCGACAGGCTCTCCCACACGCCCAAGAGGAATCGTCGCAACAAGAGGTGCGATAACCTCTTCTGGGAGGGCAGCAACCATATCGGTTCTCATGACACCTGGAGCCACAGCATTTACGCGAATGTTATCGCGACCCAGCTCACGAGCTAGGGATTTGGTCAATCCGTTTACAGCAAATTTCGATGCAGGATATCCACAACCAGCTGGCTGTCCATAAAGGCTTACCGTTGAGCTCGTGTTGAGGATAACTCCCCCACCCTGATTACGCATAAGCTTTGCAGCAGCCTGTGAGCAGTAAAATATTGCATTGACGTTGAGCTTCATGATGTTATCGAAGTCGGCAGGATCATACTCATAAAATGGCTGACTAGCCGAAATGCCAGCGTTATTAACGAGAATATCAACTTTCCCAAATTGGCTGTTTACTTCGTTGATTGCTGCTTCAACCTCTGACGCGTTTCCTAGATCTGGTGAAAGTCCGATAACTTTCGCATCAGGAAATGAGGGGGCAAGCTTTTCAGGGCAGTATCGACACTTTCTTTTCGCGAGCCAAATAGTGCAACTTGGGCGCCTTCTTCCAGAAAACGCTGAACAGTTGCGAAGCCTATTCCTCTTGTGCCACCGGTGACAATCGCAGTTTTTCCTTCAAGCATCATAGTGTAGCCTCTTTCTCTTTGAGTGGACGTGCAGGAAGCAAAGGTGGCTACGGTCTGCTCGGTTAAAAAGGTGCTAGCCGATTGTTTTGGCAGAACGAATCACCTTTAGTTCACTATGTGTAACGAAATGTAGCAAAATCTGAACGCCCTGGTCAATAAGGGCGAGACTTAACTCGTTTAACGGACGGTAAGAAAGATAAATACCGAATTGGGCGGCTCGTGTATTGCTTTTTGACACGAGCAAAATCGCCGTGCACTATTCGATGGAAACGACGAATCGACCTAAGTTCGAGGTCGCCCACTTCCGAAACTTGGCTGGTATGTACGCAGCTCTCGACAGAGTCTCGGACCTTAGCGTAAGGGCTGTCTCTGGATACATCCACCGCAATCGTATGCCCGACCTTTAAAGCATCAAGTCGGAATCATAGAAAAGTGGCTCGATAGTAGATGTTTTGTATGAGATTGAAGGTTATGCCCGGTAAAACTAGCGATTTGAAGCATGAAAGCGTTTAGCAACAACGGCAATCGCAATGGTAGACCCCTACCACCTGGGTTTTTCTAGGACATGGATACGCTAGTTCGTCGTCAGAGCGGGCATAAGTTTCAATCTCATACAAATTGGAAGGTTCTCACGGAATTTATGCTTCTGCTCATGGAATAAGCTCGAAAGGATGGCGGCCTTCATCAAGCAGCGATGGCGACAACTCAAGCTTCAGGAGCTGGCGTGCCTTTCTCGGGATTGGATTTGGCAAACAATTCTTCCCACTCTTCCTCTGTTATTGCTTCAAGAGAAAGCTCGATGCCGAAAGCCTCCGCAATGGCATACGCCTGTGCTTCACGAAGTTCGGCTGTGTCGTTTTTATTCGCCTCACGCAAGTACTGCGCTTCAAGCAAGAGACTCCGCGAAATATAGTCGGCAATTTGAGGATCCGTTCCTGAAACCTGCATAACACCTGCAATAGATTCTGGGGCAAGCGAGAGCAAAACATTTCCGTCGATTTCTGTTGCCTCTCCCACCTGATTTTCTATTAGCTCGGCGGCACCCAGCGGATCGTCTCCTTTACCAGCCTTGGTCCACGACCTTCTAATAATCTGAGCGTACTGCAAAATAATACGCATTATGTAATCTTGTTCGAGCATGAAGCTCCTTCCAAACAGGTTTATCAAAACCGAAAACCAGCACAGCTTCTAAAACTGGCTCGTCTCACAAATAAGCACACTCCACGCACAAAAGAGAACGCAAAGGTGACACTATTGAGGGCATTAAGGCTCTGCTGTACCGCTCTTTCCCTCGTTCGTTAATGCGGCTGACGGATTAATAATGCCCAGGTGATCGTAGGCTCGCTGGGTAACTTGCCTACCCTTGGGGGTGCGGATAAGCAAGCCCTGCTGAAGCAGATACGGCTCATAGACATCTTCGAGCGTATCTTGATCTTCGCTGAGCGCTGAAGCAAGTGTCGACAAACCAACGGGCTTTCCCATAAATTGTACCGCTAGCAACTCGAGAATCTTGTTATCTATCGCATCGAGTCCCAAGGAATCAACCTCGAAAAACTCGAGAGCCTCTGCTGCCGTATCTTCATCGATACGGTTTTTGTCTTTCACCTGCGCCCAATCACGCACGCGCTTGAACAGCCGATTAGCTAAACGTGGCGTTCCTCGACTTCTTCGTGCAATTTCGATAGCGCCTTCTTCCTGAATTTCAACATCAAGAATCGTAGCCGAACGCATAACAATAGAAGCCAACTCTTCAAAGGTGTAGTAATTGAGTCGATATGCAATACCGAAGCGATCCCGCAGAGGGCCAGTTAGTAATCCAGTTCGTGTGGTTGCGCCAATAAGTGTAAAGCGTGGTAAATCAAGCCTGATAGAACGCGCAGCAGGACCCTTTCCAACCACGATATCAAGCGCGTAATCTTCGAGCGCTGGATACAAAACCTCTTCCACCATGCGATTCAGGCGGTGAATTTCATCGATGAAGAGCACGTCGCCCTCTTCAAGATTAGTGAGAATAGCTGCAAGATCGCCCGTACGCTCAATCGCGGGACCACTGGTTGTGCGAATGTTTGAACCAAGTTCATTAGCGATGACGGTTGCAAGCGTTGTTTTTCCTAAACCCGGAGGCCCTGAAAGCAGAATATGGTCGATAACATCGTTTCGCTGTTCTGCCGCCTTAATGAGAATTGCTAAAGACTCTTTAATTTTGCTTTGCCCAAGATATTCGTTGAGCATTTTGGGGCGCAAGCTTCTATCGAAAACGAGATCGTCTTCAATAAGCGAAGAGCTAACTGCACGCTCTTGTGCAGGCGCAGACTGATTGGCATCAGCTGCAGCTGACGTGCTGCCTTCAGGCAGATTGGAAGCTACAGCAGCATCTGCCGCGCCCGCTTCATACACCAATCCCTCTATGTCTGTTGAAAGCTTATCCACTGAGTTCAAACCCCATTGCTATTATGTGCCTAGACGTTTCAGTGCATATTGTAACAGGGCAGACTCGCTTTCTTCCTCGGAGGAACCCTTCAGCGCAAGCTCTACTTCTGCGGTAGTAAATCCCATAGAGAGAAGAGCCTCTTGAGTGGCTTGCATTGCTGAAGTCTCGAGCGCTGGCGCTTGTTCGGATTCAAGCAAATCTTGATCGAGATAGCCCTTCAGCTCGAGCACAATGCGCGACGCGCTTTTCTTGCCAACACCCGGAATACGCGACACCGCCGTAATGTCTTGTGCAGTAATATGTTTGATAAGCTCGGCGGGTTGGTACAAAGAGAGTGCCGACAAAGCCACCTTAGGGCCTATGCCTGAGATACTGATGAGCTTTAGGAAGAGTTCTTTTTCCTCCATGGTAAGAAAACCAAAAAGCGAAAAACCATCTTCTCGAACCTGCAAATACGTATAAACAAGCAGCTGAGCACCAGCTTCTGGAAGCTTCGAGAGCCCCGTTGAAGACATGCCTATGGTATACCCGACGCCCTGAGTTTCAATGACAATTGAGCTGGTATCTTTTGCGATAAGCGTACCTTTGATGAAAGCGATCATCATACTCCTTCGGTTGTGCGCTGTATGTGCGCCGCTAATCCTTCGTGGGTAGTAAAACATATTGCCGCCGCCAAGGCATCTGCAGCATGATCTGGCTGGGGAAGATGATCCAGCGCGAGCAACTGCTTAACCATGTATTGCACCTGCTCCTTTTCGGCAGTGCCTGTTCCGACTACAGCAAGCTTGATTTGCCTTGGAGAAAACTCGGCAACGCTCATATTCTCGGTAGCGCAAGCAACTAAAGCAGCACCACGTGCCTGACCCGTGGCGAAAGCGCTTTGCGTATTACTGCCAAACCACACTGTTTCAATACCTACACAGCTGGGCTCAAAGCGCCTAATAACCGCCGCCATCTGATCGTGCACCTTCTTCAGTCGCTGTGCAATATCTACATCAGAACGTGAAGAAATACATCCATACGCCAAGCAGTGCAACTTATTGCCCTCCTGCTCGATAATTCCCCAACCGGTATTGGCAAGCCCTGGATCGATTCCGAGAATCCTGCGCTTTTGAGCTTGTGGCGCGATAGCTTCCTCCTATATGCTTATTCCAAACATCTGTTCGTATATAGTATCACATCGCATAAACTCTCTGCAAAACAATCCTCGCAACGTGTGAGTAACATTAACTAGGGGAAGAGAGCCTACCTAATAAAGTCGTAGGGAAAAGAGAACCTTCCTGTATTCTTTGAATTGTCGAAAAACAAGGAAAAGAAAGGTTCTCCCTATGATGTATGCT